>NZ_JBFBAD010000022.1:0-99636 GCF_040682075.1 Actinoplanes sp. NPDC051411
ATGCTCGACGCACTCATCCAAGCCGCCACAGGAAACCCCTGGATCCCCACCACCAGCTGAAAAACACAGCGTATCCGGGCACCTATCCAGTCACGTTGACGCTAACTATGGCACCACTTCTTTCATCACCAGCACACTGGGAAACCCCGAACGTTTCAGGCTTATGGCGCAGCAAATTGTGGCCGATAGCCGCGCCGGCAAGCCAGTTCCGGCGCTTCCGGCTAACTACATACCCCGCACCCCACGGCAACGCACTCGGCGTCCCAATACTGTGTCAATCTTGGTGGATGCGGGGCGCATAAAGGAAGGAACCGCGCTGGAGTTCCGGGCGCTTGGCGGCCCGGAACGGCAGGCTATCCAGCCGTGGCTGGACGAAGATTCACGTCGAGCTCAGGCAACGTGGGTCAATCACCGCACGAAACCGCTCCTTTGGACAGTGGACGGGCAGCGCTACTCACCGACTGGCTTGGTACAGCGAATCTGGGCAACAGCCGGGTGGGAGACTGCACCGGTCGCCGTCCAGGGCACCGCGCAGTGGTTTATTCACAGCGAGGGCTCTCTAGTTGAGTTGGCGGAGACTCTATTACGAATAGAGGAGCAACATCCCGAAGAGTAAATAAGTAAATGTGCATATTTTTCCAGTATACACCATAGACACTTGCGCGAACTCTTCGAAGTCTCGAACTCCGGCGAATTCGAGTCGGGCTTCGCTTCGCGTACCAAGAGTATGCCGCGCAGGAGTTCGACTACCTCATGCGCCTTTCCCGCGGCACCGTGATGATGACGATTTGGTTCCGCGTCGATGACGTTCGGGCCCTACTGCACCTACCGATCCTTAGGGCTTCCAGGATTCGGTCCAGTCCAGTTGGGGCGCCCTAGCGATAATTAACCCGACGTAGCTACGGTACAGCTCGTCGCCGGACTGCGCGTCACGCAGTCGGGTTTCCTTGATTTCTGCCACTACTCCGTGATACCAAAGAACGTTTGGCGACTTGCTTTCCATAAGACATTCAGCCGTCAGACCGTTGCTATAGTCCAATCGCAGTCCGCGGTGATCTGTGCGGGTGCCAAGCATCTCGACCGCGGAGCAACACGGACACGGCGAAGTCTTCCGGCAGCTCGACCAGTTGAACGACACCATGCGACAGGCCGCCGCCCTCGGCGCCGACATGATGCGGCTGACTGCGGACGGCCTGGCCTCCGGCAAGCTGTACCCCACCGAGAAGAAGACCGAGGAAGGACCCCGGTGAGCACAGATCACCAGAAACTGGCGAACTTCATCTGGTCGGTCGCCGACCTGCTCCGCGGCGACTACAAGCAATCCGAGTACGGCCGGGTCATCCTGCCGCTGACCGTGCTGCGCCGCCTCGACTGGGTCCTCGAGCCGACCAAAGAAGCCGTGCTCACCCGATACGAGCAGCTCAAGACCGCCGGCGTACAGAACGTGGACCCGGTGCTGCGGAAGACTGCCGGCCTGAGCTTCTACAACATCAGCAAGCTCAACTTCCCCGCGCTGACGGGCGACCCGGACAACCTTGCCACCAACCTGCGCTCCTACATCGGTGGATTTTCACCCGGCGCGGTCGACGTCCTCGAAAAATACGGCTTCGATGCCCAGATCACGCGGCTGGCTGACGCTGGTCTGCTCTATCAGGTGGTCAGCAAGTTCGTCGACATCGACCTGCGGCCCTCGGCGGTCTCCAACCATCAGATGGGCTACCTGTTCGAGGAACTCGTCCGCAAGTTCTCTGAAATCAGCAACGAGACCGCCGGTGAACACTTCACCCCGCGCGAGGTCATCAAGCTGATGGTCAACCTGTTGCTCGCGCCTGATGAGGACGACCTCGTCACCCCCGGCATCGTCCGGAAGATCTACGACCCGGCGTGCGGCACCGGCGGCATGCTCAGTGAGGCCCAGGACCACATCCAGGCTCACAATCCGCACGCCACCGTCGAGGTCTACGGCCAGGAACTCAACGGCGAAACGTACGCAATCTGCCGCTCCGACATGATGATGAAGGGCGGCAACCCTAACAACATCGCCTTCGGGAACTCCTTCAGCCAGGACGGCCACGAAGGTGAACACTTCGACTACATGCTCGCCAACCCGCCGTTCGGCGTGGAGTGGAAGAAGGTCGAGAAGTTCATCAAGGACGAGGCGGCGCGCGGCCACGCGGGACGCTTCGGCGCCGGCCTGCCCCGCATCAACGACGGCTCGCTGCTCTTCCTCCAGCACATGATCTCCAAGATGAAACGCCCCGAGGACGGCGGCAGCCGCCTGGCGATCGTCTTCAACGGCTCGCCCCTATTCACCGGCGCGGCCGGTTCCGGCGAATCGGAGATCCGGCGCTGGATCTTGGAGAACGACCTGCTCGAAGGCATCGTCGCCCTGCCCGACCAGCTCTTCTACAACACCGGCATCTCGACGTACTTCTGGATCCTCACCAACCGGAAGTCCCCGTCTCGCCGCAAGAAGGTCGTCCTGCTCGACGGCCGCGGCTACTGGGTCAAAATGCGCAAGAGCCTCGGCGACAAGCGCAAAATCCTCAACGAGGACCATATCGCTGCGCTCACTCGCGCGTACATGGAAACGCTCACCATCGCCGACGACCCGTCTCACGAACAGCACAGCAAGGTGAAGGTCTTCCAAACCACAGACTTCGGCTATCAACGCGTCACGATTGAGCGGCCGCTGCACTTGCGCTTCGAGATCACCGAAGAGACGTTCGCCCTGCTTGCGGACGCCAAGGCCGTCATCAAGTACGCCGGGGGCCAGGCGCTTCTGACCGCAGCGAAGTCGATGATTGGTACGGCAGCGGGCAGCCGCTCCGAGTTCGCGATGAAACTGGCTAAGCTGGGCAAGCTTCCGGCGACCGTGGAGAAGGCGGTGTGGGAGGCGTTCTCGGTCAGCGACCCACAGGGTGAGGTGCAGACCGACCGCAAGGGCACCGCGCTGCCTGATGCCGACCTGCGCGACAACGAGAACGTGCCGCTCAATGAGGACATCTACGAGTACCTGAGGCGCGAAGTCCAACCGTACGTCCCCGACGCCTGGATCGACGAGTCCAAGACGAAGATCGGCTACGAAATCCCCTTCACCCGCCACTTCTACGTCTACCAACCACCCCGTCCGTTGGCGGAGATCGACTCCGAGATCAAAGCTTTGGAGGCGCAGATCCAGGAGCTGCTCGGGGAGGTGACCGATGAGGCTTAAGGACATCGTTTACATGAATCGCCGCACGCTGCAGGAGACCACTTCGCCTGATTACGATTTCCACTACGTCGACATTTCATCGGTCGACGGATTAGGGAACGTCTCCGTTCCGGGGACGAGCACAATGTTCGGTGCCGCCCCGTCGCGGGCTCGCCGGTTGGCGCCGACGGGCGCAACCATCATTTCCACTGTCCGAACCTATCTGCGGGCCATAGGACGCGTTCCACCATCGCAGCGCCCTCTGGTGTTTTCCACTGGCTTCGCAGTGCTCGAGGCGAGGCCGGAGGCGGCGGACTCTAAATATCTCTACTACCTTTGCCGCTCGGAGCCCTTCGTGCAGCACCTCGTCGCCAGATCGGTGGGGGTCAGCTATCCGGCGGTTAACCCTGGTGACATCGGCGATTTTGCGATAGACCTTCCGGCAATCGAGGAGCAGCGGCGCATCGCCAACTTCCTCGACGGCGAAGTCGGACGCATTGATCGGCTCCTTACCCTGAGGAGACAACAGTTCGCAACTGCAGTTGAACGGCTTGCGGCTCGCGCGGCGCTAAGCACCGGCAGGATGGCAGCGCCCAGTCGGACCGAGACCAACTGCCAGTGGCGCCTGCCACTCCGGCGAGCTATCCGCTTTATCCGAACTGGCAGAACACCAGCCACGCTAGAGGAGCGAAGCGCAACCACCTCGGAAAGATCCATCCCGTGGTACACGCCTGCCGCGATAGACGGGATGCTCCACGTGGGCGCCGCAGAGAAGGTAGTTGCACTTCCCGCAAATGAGGATGTGCCTCTTTTCCCGGCGGGAAGCATTATCGTTACAGGTATCGGAGAATCCCTGGGTAAAGTAGGCTTCCTGGAACACAATGCAACAGGAAACCAGCAGCTAACTGCCCTCAAGGCAAATCAGCGAGCAGACGACCGGTTTTTGGCCTGGCAGCTCTGGGCAGCCCAGGATGAGATTCGCAACTGGGCGCAATACTCGCGAATCAGGATCATCAACAATGATGCTCTTAGAGCGTTTCCTGTTCACCTTCCCCTGCTACATGTGCAGATTGCCGCGAGAAGAGCGCTCGACTCCGAACTCACAGCACTGAATCAGTTGAAGACTGCCGTTGAGCAATTTACGCACCGCGCACTGGAGAGGCGGCAGGCATTGATTACGGCGGCGGTTACTGGACAGATCGACGCGACTACGACGCGAGGAGTGGATTGATGTGAAGGTGCACGGGGAGGGCG
Source organism: Actinoplanes sp. NPDC051411 (assembly GCF_040682075.1). Taxonomy (NCBI): domain Bacteria; kingdom Bacillati; phylum Actinomycetota; class Actinomycetes; order Micromonosporales; family Micromonosporaceae; genus Actinoplanes; species Actinoplanes sp. NPDC051411. Next base: position 4,448 of record NZ_JBFBAD010000022.1, read on the forward strand.
CTTTCGAGGCGGCGATTGAGCAGTCGCTGCTGGACGCCGGCTGGCGGCGCGGGATACCGGGCAACTACGACCGGCAGATCGGGCTAGACACATCTGAGCTGTTCGCGTACGTCGGAGCCACCCAAAATGACCAGTGGCTCAAGCTCGTCGCCTACCACGGCAACGACGTCAACGAGACGCAGCGGCACTTCAAGGAATACCTAGCCAAGCAGATCGACGAGCGCGGCCCGCTCGATGTGCTGCGCCGCGGGGTCAAGGACAAGGGCATCCAGTTCCGGCTGGCGTATTTCAAGCCGGCGCACTCGATCACCGACGACGCGTTGAAGCTATACCAGGCCAACCGGCTCAGCGTGACCCGACAGCTGCATTACTCGGCCCAGGACCAGAAGAAGAGCCTCGATCTCGCCCTCTTCGTGAACGGCATCCCACTGGCCACGGCGGAACTCAAGAACCCGCTAACCAACCAGACCGTCGAGGACGCCAAGGAGCAGTACCGCAAAGACCGGGACCCGAAAGAGTTGCTGTTCTCCCGGCGTACCCTCGTGCATTTTGCGGTTGATCCTGATCTGGTCTTTGTGACCACCAAGCTGGCGGGCGACGACACCCGGTTTCTGCCGTTCAACACCGGGTCCGACGGGCCCGGCGTGTCGGGCGGCGCGGGGAACCCGGCGGCCGAAGGGTATCGGACTACCTACCTGTGGGAGCAGATCTGGCATCCGGACACCTGGATGGATGTGGTCCGGCGGTTCATGCACACGGACAAGGAATCGCGGGCGCTGATCTTTCCGCGCTACCACCAATGGCACGCGGTCACCGCGCTCACCGATCACGCGGTGGCGCACGGGTCCGGAGACAACTACCTGGTCATGCACTCGGCCGGGTCGGGCAAGTCGAACACCATCGCCTGGCTGGCGCACCGGCTGTCCAGCCTGCACAGCGCCGCGAACGAGCCGGTCTTCGACAAGGTCGTCATCATCACCGACCGGGTGGTGCTGGACCGGCAGTTGCAGGACACGGTGTTCCAGTTCGAGCACGTGCCGGGTGTGGTGCAGCGCATCGACAAGGACTCCAACCAGCTCGCCGCCGCGCTGAGCGGGGAGACGGCCAAGGTCGTCATCAGCACGATGCAGAAGTTCGGCTTCATCCTGGAGAAGGTGGACGGGCTGCGAGGCAAGCGGTTCGCGGTGATTGTGGACGAGGCGCACTCGTCGCAGTCCGGAGACAACGCGACCGCGTTGAAGAAGGTGTTGCTGCGTAAGGGCAGCGACGACATCGACGATGACGGTGACGTGCTCACCGCGTCGGCGTTGGCGCGGGGCCGGCACGAGACCCTGTCGTACTTCGCGTTCACTGCGACGCCGAAGCCGAAGACCCTCGAACTGTTCGGGACGTTGGGCGCGGACGGCAACATGCGTCCGTTCCACACGTACTCAATGCGGCAGGCGATCGAGGAGGGCTTCATCCTCGACGTGCTCAAGCAGTACGTGACGTACCAGTCGTACTGGAAGCTGGCCAACCAGAACCCGGACGACCCGGAAGTGGACCCGAAGAAGGCGGCGTCGCAGCTGGCCCGGTTCGCGGTGCTGCATCCGACGATGATGGCGCAGAAGGCGGAGATCATCGTCGAGCACTTCCGCAAGCACACCGCTTCCCGGCTCGGCGGGCGGGCCAAGGCGATGGTGGTGACCGGCTCGCGGGAGGCGGCGGCCAAGCTGTACACCGCGATCAAGAAGTACCTCGAGACCAACGACTACACCGGTTGTGCGCCGCTGGTCGCGTTCTCCGCTGACCTGAGCCTCGACGGGATCGAGGTGACCGAGGCGCGGATGAACGGCTTCGGCGAGAGCGAGCTGCCGGAGCGGTTCGGCTACACGGCGGTCGACGACAAACACGCCGGCACGCCGAAGGCCAAGCAGCCGGTCGAGTACAAGATTCTAGTGGTGGCGGAGAAGTACCAGACCGGCTTCGACCAGCCGCTGCTGACCACGATGTACGTGGACAAGCCGCTCAAGGGCGTGGCCGCGGTGCAGACTCTGTCCCGGCTGAACCGCACGCATCCGCTCAAGGAGCAGGAAGACGTGTTCGTGCTGGACTTCGTCAACGAGGCCGCCGACATCACCGACCAGTTCCGGCCGTACTTCGAGACCGCCGCCACCACCCCGACCGACCCGAATCTGCTGTACACGGCCGAAAACGCGGTCACGTCGTACGCCCTGCTGGTGCCGTCGGAGATGCAGGCGTACGTCGAAGCTCTGCTCGCCGCCGAAGGCAAAGCGAAGACCGACGCCGCGCTGCAGAAAGCGCACGCCGCGCTCTACCGCTTCACCGACCCGGCGCGCGACCGCTACGTCGCGCTCGCCGCCGACGACCCGGAGGCCGCCGACGGCTTCCGCGCCGCGCTGCGGGACTACACCCGGATGTACGCGTTCCTCGCCCAGATCGTGCCCTACCAGGACGCCGACCTCGAACGGCTCTACCTGTACGGACGGGCGCTGCTCAACCGGCTGCCCCGGCGCCAGGACCCGTCGGTCGACATCGGTGAGGTGCAGCTCACCCATCTGCGGGTCAGCAAGACCGGTACGCACGACGCGTCCCTGGAAGCGGAAGGCGAGCAGATGCTGCCCGGCTTCCTCGGTGGCGGCGCCGGACCGCAGAACGACCTGGACAAGGTGGCGCTGTCCGAACTGATCGACGAGCTCAACGACCGGTTCGGGATGGGCCTCGGCGAGGGCGACAAGGTGTGGTTCGAGCAGCAGGTCGTCGCGCTCGCCGAAGACGGCGCGGTGGAGGCCGCTGCGCTCGTCAACGACGAAAGCAACTTCGGTGTGGTGTGTGAAAAACGCATCGAAGATGTGATCCTGTCTCGGCACGACGACAACGGGAAGCTGATGCAGCGGTATTTGGACGACGACACACTGCGCAGCCACATGAACCAGTTCGCGCGTAGCCAGGCCTACCGGCTGATCCGCCGCAAGCACGGCCTCACGTGAGCCCTCACCGCAGGAGTGATCAGTGCAGCCGGGAATGCGGATCGCCGACCGGTACGAGCTGACCGAGCCGGTCGGCAGCGGCGGGATGGGCCAGGTGTGGGCCGGCTACGACGAGCGGCTCGACCGGCCCGTCGCCGTCAAGTTCCTCAAGCCCGGGCTCGCCGTCGAAGCCGATCGGCAAGATGTCGTCGAACGGTTCCGGCGGGAAGCCCGCATCACCGCCCGGCTCGACCATCCCGGCGTGCCCACTGTGCACGACGCCGGAGTGGTCGGCAACGACCTGTACATCGTCATGCAGCTCGTGCCCGGCACGCTGTTCGCCGACCTGATCGCCGAGAACGGGCCACTGCCCGTACCGTGGGTGGCCGCGATCGGCGCGCAGATCTGCTCGGTCCTCGCCGCCGCGCACGCCGCGTCGCTGGTGCACCGCGACCTCAAACCCACCAACCTGATTCTCGGCCCGACCGGTTTGGTGAAGGTCCTCGACTTCGGGGTCGCGGCGGTGCTCGACAGCGACCTGCCCAAGCTCACCGGCACCACGGACACCATCGGCACCCCCACATACATGGCCCCCGAGCAGGCACTAGGCAGCTCGTCGGTCGGCCCTCGCGCCGACCTTTATGCGCTCGGGTGTGTCCTGTACGAGCTGCTCGTCGGGGAACCGCCGTATCTGGCGGACAACGCGCTCGGCATGCTGCATCAACATTTAGAGGCGCCTGTCCCCCACGTTGCCGACTCCCGCGATGGCGTGCCCTCTGAGCTCGACAAGCTGATCTTCGCGCTGCTCGCCAAGGACCCGCAGAACCGGCCCGAGTCCGCCGCGATCGTCTACCGGCACCTGCTGCAGTGGGCCACCGTCGACCTGCCCGAACTGGGCAAGACGCCGCCCGAGCACAGCGCCGCCGACCCAACCTCCCCCCATCGATTCCCCTTCGGGCCGCTTCCGCGCGACACGGTCGCTCGCGCCCGCCCGGCAGCAGCGTCCACAGCGCCGATGAGCATTCCTAGCCTCGAGGACGTACACGGTGTTCGCGACCAGGCACTTGCCCTGGCCGACGAGGAACGGTTCGGCCAGGCCGCGGATGCCTTGCAAACGGTGCTGCGCCTGGCCGCCCCGTTCTACGGGCCGGGCTCGCCGGAGATTCTTGAGGCTCGGCTGGACTATGCCGGAATGCTCATGCTCGCCGGTGACTTCCGTACGGCGCTGCTCACGTTCGAGCAACTCGTCGCCGACCTGACGGTCCGGTACGGCCCTAAGCACGAAGCAGTCCGGGAATGCCGGCTGCAGGTGGCAACATGCCAGGCCGAACTCGGCGATGCCACCGAGGCCCTGCGGACGCTACGGGACCTGCTACGCGACTCACCCGACGCAGCGGGATTTCCGCTGCGCACTCAAATAGCAGTGATCACTGCCGGTGTGGGCCAGATTGACGAGGCGTTGCGGCAGCTCGACGCGCTGCTGGACGACATGCGGTCGATGTTCGGCCTTGATCCGGCAGACATCGTCGAGGTAGAGAACCTGCAAGAACACCTTCGCCACCTTGCCGACGAAAACTGAAATCAAGCATTTCCTGCTGTGACTCCTGAACGCCGGCTGCCGTTTCTGTCGGAGGGCTCCGCTACGGTGCCGGCATGTCGGCGTTGACGTACGAAGTGAAGGACCGGCAGAGTCCGGTCGCCACGTGGCTGAGCACCACATTCCCGGACTGCAAAGAGATCCAGAAGGAGTTTCGGGTCGAAGCCGGCCCGCAGCGGGTGCTGATGCGCGTTGGGTTGCGCCCGGCACCCAGGGGGCTGCGATCGACTTCTGGTTGCGGATGCTGGCGGATCCGAAGCCTTCGCTCGTACTGCCGCTGATCGGCCTGCTTTCCGGCCGAGCACCCTGTATGTCGGCGGGAAAGGAATTGCTCGCCGAACTCGCCGGCGGCACTCGGCCCCGCCAGCTTCCCGGCGGCGGAGTCGAGCTGTGGATGCAGCCGGCCGACTATACGGATCGCGGCGACGAGTGGTGGCCCAGGGTCTGCTACGCCTTGGCCTTGATGGTCGAGCTACGCCGAACGCTGTCACTGGAAAACTCCCGGCTGATGGGCCTGGGGAACGTAGCCGTGCCGCAGATCTACTCGATCTGGCGAACGACGCCGAGGTGACCGATTTGATCGCGATGCGCGACCTCGCCCGCGAGAAGCTGCTGTCGGCGCTCCCGGCCGGGCCGGTTGTCACCGGGATGACGTTCGACGGCAGCGCCGACCTGCACGCCGACGGGGACCTCATCGTCGGCGGGATGCTCGTCGACTTCAAGGCCAACCAGGGCGGCAAGCCCCGTGCCGACGGCACTCGGGCGGCCTCGCTCGCGCGTACCGAAATCGATGAGCTGCTCGGCTATGCCTTGATGGACTACTCCAACGCCTACGGCCTCCACAGCGTCGCGATCTACGCGGTTCGGTTCGGCTACCTCGCCAGCTGGACCCTCGCCGAGCTGGGCTTCCGGATGAGCGGTAAACCAATCGGCCTCGCCGAGCTGCGCGTCCGGTTCGCCTGCGTCCTGCGTGACGAGCTTCCCGCCTACCAGGCACGACGCGGCTGGTAAACGCCTTCGGCCAGCTGCAGTCGCTCTTGCCGGAGATGCGCTCGATCTACGGCCCGGACTCCGTACAGGTCGCGGAGATCCAGGGGTCTGATCGGACATCTGCGTCGTACCACTCAGCCTGCCGGGTCGAAGAGGCTGGGCTGCGTTGCGACTGGTGCTGCCGACTTGTCGGTGGGGATGCCGGCAGCTTTGTGGAGGGTTTCGGGGTCTGGCTGCTCGCCGAGTAGCCGTGTGGCGAGCGACTTGAGGAGGAGGGCGGACCCAACGGTGTCCCAGAGGGCCCGGTGCGGGATGCCGCCTGGTGCGAGGCGGTGTACCTGGCTGGTGAGTTCGTACCGCCCGAGCAGGGCAGTGAGGGCGTGCTGGGCTTTCGGGTCAATCGTGCGAGCCAAACGGAGGGTGTCGATGAGGCCGGCTGGGGTGATGGTCGGGCAGCGGCGGTGCAGGAGGCGCCAGTCGACGCCTACGTTGTGGCCGACGAGATACTTCCCGTCGATCCGGTGGGCGAGTTCGGGTTCGACGGTCGCGATCGTGGGCGCTGTGCTGAGACTGTCGTTGGTGAGCCCCGGAGAGATCCACGATCTGCGTGGGACTGGCCGTTGCGGGTTGATCAGCGTGCAGTAGGCCCTGGTCATGTCGGGTTGCCAGTCGACGATGGGGACGAGGGCGATTTCGAGGATGGCTTCGTGGTCGCGGTCTTGGGCGCCGCTGCCTTCGAGGTCGATCGCGACGAGTTCCACCTATCTGCACCTCCGTGCCGAGTCTTCCACGACGGTCGTCGGCTGTGACGCGTCCGAGACCGTGTCGGTGGGTCAGTCGTCCTCGTAGCGGGTGGCGTTCTCGAAGTGTTCGCGGATTTCGGCGAGGGCGGCGACCTGGTCGGGGTCGGCGGTGTGCCCGTTGAGGGAGCGGCCGTGGGCGTGCAGGTAGTGGGGTTGGTCGAGTTCCCAGATTTGGTGGCGCAGGGTGTGTTGGATGGCGTATCGGCGTTGTTCGCCAAGGCCGTGGGTCCAGACGTGGCCGTCTTCGATGAGGTAGTCGGTGGTGTAGCCGAGGTGGGCGAGGACGGCGTCGAGGTCTGCAGGGGCGGGTTCTCGGAAGTCGTCGGCGCAGCGCTTCCTTTGGACGGCGGGGCAGATGTCGCAGAGTTCGCGGACGCCCCAGTGTCCGTTGTAGTCGGGGGCAGCGTGGGCGTAGGCGACTCCGCAGGAGGTTTTGCGGAACAGCGGGGTGCCGATACCGGAGGCGCGCCAGGCTGCGATGACGCGGGCGTCGAGATCGGCGGGCATGACTTTGCGGCGGGCGTAGTCGTCGGCGTAGGGCACGTCGACGCCGAGGTTGCGCAGGTGGTCGGCGTTTTCCGGCTTGTGGTAGTAGCCGGTGAACACGATGGCGTCGACGTCCCGGCCAGCGTCGAGGACGTGGGCCATGGTGTCGGGGGCGTCGTTCCAGCCGGCGACAATGGGTCGCCAATAGAGCACGACCCCGGTTCGCTGCTTGTGATCGGCGGCGGTGCGGATCGAGGTGAGGGTGGTGTTGCTCTTGGCGATCGGCTCGATGCGGGGGTCCCTGATGCCGGAGTAGGTGAACAACAGCGTGACTCGCAGGTGACGTAGCTGTTCGAGGGTGGCCATGTCGGCGGCGGTGACCTTGAAGCGGGTGATGACCAGGACGTGGTTGGTGAAGCCGCGCTCGTCGAGAGTCTGCAGGACTTGGAACAGGTGGGGTTTGACGCCGGGGAGGAACGGGTCGGTGGCCTTGTTGAACAGCTGGATCGGGGTCACGTGGGGTTGGAAGGCGTGGTGAGTGACGAGCTGCTCGATGGCCTGGTTGGTGGGGCAGAGTAGGTGGGGAATCTTGACGTCGTAGTTGCCCCAGAAGTGGCGTACGCAGTAGCCGCAGTCGAGGGGGCAGCCGATGATGTGGTTCAGGGACAGGCCGGATTTGCGGTAGCCGACGATCAGGGCCATGTACGGGTCGAGGTTGGCTTTGGCCTGGTCGGAGAGCATGGGCAGCAGGCGCGGGCCAGCGGCGATGGTCATGGTTGGCCTCCTTGGGTGGGCGCGTGCAGCAGATTCCGGTGTGCGGGGCCGTACCAGATGCCAAATTCGCGTTCGGCGCCGACGGGGTCGTCGGAGGAGTGGATGACGTTCGCGATGAGCCGCTGCTCGGCTTGGGCCTGGCGCAGCGAGTCCTGGCCGAAGCGGCCCCGGATGGTGAGCAGCCCGGCGTGGGTGGGGTCGTAGTGGCCGAGCAGATCGCGCAGGCGGGGTGCGGCGTTGGGGGCGTAGCCGAGGGCGATGCCGACGCGGCGGCCGACGTAGGTGCGGCGTAGGTCGGCGGGGACGTCGACCCAGGTGAAGTAGGCGCGGCGGGTCGTGAGCAGGTCGTCGTAGTGGGCGAAGATCTGTTGCTCGGTGGGGGTGACCAGGCGCTGGTCGACGAGGGTGACTTCGGTGCCGACCCAGGTGAGGACGGGTTCGGCGAGGCCGCGGGTAATGCAGTCGGGTTTGAGGAGTACGACGGTCCAGCGGGTCCAGTCGACGTCGATGGCGGTGGTCACGGTGTCACTCCGGCGGGCATCCGGCTGGGCCAGCGTTGTTCGACGAGCCAGCGGTGGCCGGGACGAAGCAGGGCCAGGGCTTCGGGGGTGACGGGCCGCTCGGGATGGTGGGTGAGTTGCCGGTGGACCTCGAACAGGGCGATCACCTGCGACCAGTAGGGGTCCAGGTCGACGGCATCGGCGGTGTAGGTGGTCTGGTTGCGCCGGAGCTTTTCTTCCCAGGCCAGGACGGTTTGCAGGTCGTCCCAGCCGGTGGTGGAGGGCATGGTCGCGTGGCCGAGGTCGGGGCGGGTCGGTTCGGCGAGGATGCGTTCGACCTTGGCGAGGTCGAGGGTGTTGATGTGCATGGAGCCGACGTGGTGGGTGTAGTTGCCGACCTCGACGCCGAGCAGGCGGCCGGCGAGTTCCTGGATGAGGGTGAAGGCGAAGGTGTCGCCGTACAGGCCGATCATGGCGTCGTTGCCGCGCATGTAGGCGATGGCGTGTAGCCGTCCGGCTCGGAGCATGAACTGAAGGCCGAGGGTGCAGGCGACGTCCGGGTTGGTGGGGTCGGCCAGTTCGTCCGGCCGCATGATGGGCATGGTGGCGCGTTTGGTGTCCGGCTCGTCGCGCAGCAGCGCCATGATCCGGTCGAACTGTGACCGGCCGTCGGGGCCTGTGGGGGCGAACAGGCGGGGACCGTACGCGGTGCCGGTCAACGTGGTGCCGTTCTCGGACAGGCCGCGCAGCCGAGGGGCGTAGTGGGCGATCATGTCGAGGTCGTCACGGCCGGACAGGTACCACAGCGCCTCGGCGTGGTTGAAGACGATGTTCGCCCGGCGGGCGGCCAGGTACGGGGTGCGGGCGATCGGATCTTCGATGGTGAAGCTGACGTTCGGGGTTTCGAGTGCGGTCTTCCCCCTGGTGACCGTGGAGTAGCGGGGTTGGTCGTGGATCTCGCGCAGCACGGCGAGGTACGCGTCGGTGAAGGTGCCGAAGACCGGGCCGGTGATCATGACAGTCCCTCCAGGACGGTGAGTGCGGCGGCGACCTGGGTAGAGCAGCGGAACGGCTCCAGCAGGGGCAGGCAGCCGGCGATCAGGTCGGCGTGCTCAACGCTGCCGGCGATCGACTGAATCCAGGTGAGCTTGTCGATCACGTCTTGGCCGGTGGTGACCCGCAGGTCGCGGGGTGCGTAGGCGTCGGCGAAGCGGATCTCGGCCGGGGTCAGAGGAAGGCAGCCGGCGAGGAGCGCTTCGAACCAGCGGGAGGTCATGTGCCCGGCGTGTGCGTACCGGTCGGGCAGCATCAACACGGTGGCCAAGGCGCGGCGATGCAGGGGCTCGACCTGCGTGAAACCGCACCGGCCGGTAAACCGCACGTGGGGCCACCGCTCGATTCGGGTCCATTTCCCGGCGACCTGATGCGGCACGCGGGCGGCGGCGGGGACGAAGTAGCGGTCGAATGCCTCGTCCCGGTCGTACTGGTTCCCGACGTAGACCAGCGGAAGCGGACGGGAGAGGCTGGCGAGCAGTTTAGGGTCGGCCGTGTCCAGCAACGCGTCGGGAACCGGGCAGGGCAGCGACACCGCGCCGGGCGTTGGCGTGAGGGCGAACTCGCCGACCATGACGTTGCTCAGCAGCCGCCGAGGGTCGTCACCGGGCAGTTGCCGGTCGAGGTCCCAGATCAGCGTCGGTGTGCCGGTTTTGGTGTAGTGGTCGAACAGGTCGGTCTGCCGGTGCAGGTCACAGGTGTGCCCGGCGGCGTCGCAGTCGGTGGTGTTGCGGCCGGGCAGCGGCCACCGCCACTCGTAGACGATCGCGTCGAGGTCGGGGAGGCCCGAATCCCACCGATAGCGTCCCCGCGGTGTCTGCCCGGCCTCGGTCAGGTCCCGGTCGGGTTGGAGAAACACGACCGCGTGACCGGCCGCGATGAGCCCGTCGATGAACGGCCGCCGATAGGCGCGGGAGCCGTCCGGGGTGTCCACGATGCCGTGACCGAGGAAGCCCCACATGCTGTAGCCGATACGCATGCATCGAGCAGACCCAACCGGCCCGGGTTTCGGGCAGGGGGTGGATGCGGACAACCGGCCTGTCCCCATCACTCGCGACGGCGTTGTCGCATGTCCGCGGTTTCATCGACAATAGACGTTCGCGTTCGATCCCGATGGTGGTGGCGATGGGCCAGACCCCCAAGCAGTTGCAGCCGGCCCGATCCGTGCTGCACTTCTTCGGGGCCGAGATCCGGCGTCTTCGCCACGATCGGGGCATGTCACAGGCTGATCTCGGCACCGCATTGTTCGTGCACAAGGACCTGGTCCGCAAGATCGAGTCGGCGGAGCGGATGCCCACCGACGACCTGGTCGACGCCTGCGACCGAGTCCTGGGCGCCGATGGCGGGCTGTGCCGGCTCCTGCCGATCCTGCGCCGGGAGCGAGCGCTCCGGCTGACCCGCGATACGGTCGGCGCGACGGCCGGGTTCCGGTCCGAGGCGACGGACCGGCCCGTACTGGACTGGCTGCTGTCAACCACTCGCGATGCCCGGCGTGCCCGGGACAGCGACGACCGGTCCACCGCGGACCGTCTCCGGGATCTTCGCGGCGCCGACCACCAGCACGGCGCCGGATCCACCTATCCCGACCTCGTCGGCGTGCTCACTGATCTCGACGACCTGACCATCCGGGCGCCGCAGCTCGCGACCGGATGTCTCGAACTCGCCGGCTACGACGCGGTCGACCTCGGCAACGACGGACTCGCCCAACAGCACTACCTGCGAGCGCTGGAGATCGCGACGAGGTCCGCGGATCGTCTCTACGGCGGCTATCTGATCGCGGTCAGCCTCGCCCACCTCGCCCTTCACTGCGGCGACCCGGCCCAGGCCGCCCGGCTCGCCGCCGCCGCGCTACGCGGCACCGAACACACCAGCACCCCGGCGGTACGGGCCGCCTGCCGCACGGTGCTGGCCCGGGCCCACGCCCGGCGTGGCGACGAACCCGCTTGCGCCAGTGCCCTGTTGCAGGCCGAAGCCGACCTGGCCCGCAGCCGGCCAGGCGACGAGCCGGCCTGGATCGGCTACTTCGGGGAAGCGGACCTGGCCGACGAGAAAGCCCACTGCTTCTTCGACCTCGGACTGCACGAACTCGCCCAGCGCGAGGCCACCCGAGCGGTTGACCTGCTCGAACCCCACCGGGTCCGCAGGTTGGCCATCGACACCGCCCTGCACGCCACCTCCCTGGCCTGCAGTCGCCAGATCGAACACGCCTGCGCCATGGCCCGCCAGGCGATCGACCACGCCGCAACCGTCGAGTCGTTCCGCGTCGCCCACCGCATCGTGCTCATGCTGGCCCAACTCCAACCGGACCTAGACCAGCCCGAGGTACAAGCGGTCACCGAGTACGCGCGACTCCGGCTGCCGGTGCTGTTCAGCCCGGCACTGCCAGGCCGGCGTCCTTAAGCACGCACCGGTAGGCGTCAAGCTCCGCTTCCAGCGCCGCCACCAGCCCGGTCCCGGACACGTAGTGCCCGACGTTCTCCAGCGTCAGCATGCCGACTAACAGGCCGCGCCCGCGCAGCCCGTTCGCCAAGGCCGCCGTGTCGCCGATGGGGACGATCTCATCCCGTACGCCGTGGACCAGCAGCACCGGCCGGCGAATCTGGTCTGCTCGGACCGCCGAGTCGGGCGACGCCAGGATCGCGGCGTGCGGGCGCTGGAACCTGGGTGCGGTCGTCGTCCACCGCTGCGGGTCGACGATCGCTGACCGGGCAACCGCCATCGCGAAAGGTCCCTCCTCGCTGACGGCTCGCAACGCCGTGTAGCCGCCCGCGCTGGCCCCGGAGATGAACACCGCACCCGGTATCGCCCGGCCGGTGTCGATCAGAACCTCGGCGACGGCACGACAATCCGCGACGTCGACTCGGCCCCACTGCCCGTCGAGAGCCTTCCGGAACGCACGCCCGTAGCCGGTGCTGCCCCGATAGTCGACATCGGCCACCGCGAACCCCCGGCTGGTGAAGAACTGCACCTCACCATCCAGCCGAAGATCGCTGTGGTAGGTCGGCCCGGCGTGGGGGCGCACGATCACCGGCGCGGGACCGCCATCACCGGACGGCGGGTAGAGGACCGCCGTCACCTGGGCACCGCCGGACTCGACCTGAATCAGCTGCGGCACCGACACATCAGCGAACCGATGATCCGCGTCGGGACGGACCACCTCGACCCCGCCGGAGCCATCCGTGCTGACCAGCGCGATCTCCTGCATCCGGGTTGCCGAGGAGCCGATCACCGCGACCCGGTCACCCACCACCGCCAGGAACGGCTTGATCGACGTGTACGGCACTGGTAGTCGCGCCACCGCGCCGGACGACACCACCGCCAGCTCATGCACCGGGCCTCGCTGGACGGTCATCACGATCCGCCCGTCCGGCAGCATCGCATAGTTGGCGTAGCCCGACTCCCACGGCGCGGTCGCGCACTCAGCCTCAACCGGGGCGACCGGCTCCGTCCGGCCGTCACGCCACCGGTAAGGATTCCACCATCCGGTCCGGTCCGACATGAAATACAGCCACCCATCGACGCCCCACTGCGGCTGGAACGCCGACTCGTCTGGCCCGCCGGCTACGCGTACGGGGTCCACTGGCTGCTCATCCAGCATGTAGCTCGCCGTCCACACCTCGCTGGAATCCCACGGCATCACACCCCGGTCCCAGCGCACCCAGGCCAGCCGATCCCTGGACACCCGTGGTGAAGCGAGAAACCCGTCCGTCGCCTCCAGAACTCGCAGCCGTCCGGACGACATCTCGACCCCAACCAGGTCATCCCCACCGGCGTCTTCCCGGACGCCCAGCAGTTCGACGCCCGACCAGGTCAGATCCCCATAGGCGTGCGCGGTGGCAGACATCGTGACCACGCCGGTGAGCTGCCCCGACTCACCGTTCACCCGCACGACCTCACCCGACGGCAAGACCGCGTACGGCATCCCCCCGTAGGCGTGTAAGCCGCTGCCCACCCCGTCACCGGGCAGAACGGCAACCGACCCGGCTGACCAGGTCACCACCGCATCACTGCCGGCGGCCGGAGACGACTCCACCCAGAACAGCCGGTCATCGACGCTGGTCAGCCAGTCGTACGAGACGCCCGCGCGGGCCACATCGACTGCCGTCGGCGCTGATTCCCACCCGTCGTCGATCACCAAAGCCTCCACTCCGCCCCGCATGTCGGCGACCGATGCGTACACCGCCAGTGTCCGCGTCCCGCCGCTGGCGGCAACCTTCGACCCACCGGATGAATGGAACCCATCACCTCACCGCTGTACCCGCCGCCAAGGCTGCGGCGGTGGGCGAAACCGGCGGGCTCGCCAGAACCAGCCCTTAGCACACAACCTGGCGAGCCCGCCCCTCCAACACCATCGCCCACAACGACGCGACGGTGACCTCAAGCCCGAGGGAGTGGTGTGGAACCGCCGTAAACGCCCCCGGCCGGAACGCGGCATCCGCGGCAAGGTCAACCCGCCCTCCGCGTGGGGCGATTCCGGATGATCCTTGGCCGACCTGTGCAAAAAGACGGACCTGCTCGCAGAACTCACCGAGCAAGGCAAGCTCCAGCCGGAGACCGCCCCGGCGCTGCTGGAGGCGCTACCTACGACAAGGCTCGACGTCAGCCGGCTACCGGAAGCGCAACGGCGACGTCCTTTTGATGCCTTCCACCTTGAGGTGCGCTACGACGACCGCACCAGCGAACTGGACCTGCGGGTCACTATCACCGGAGACACCGCGACCATGCTCCGCGCCACCGTGCAAGAGGTCCTCGACTCGGCGGGCGGCACGCCCGAACCCGTTGCGGATCAGTTGCGCGCCCCAGCGGGTCACACAAACGCTGCGGATCTTCAGGGTGCCCGGGGCGGGTCTCGAACCCGCACGCCTTTGTGAGGCAGCCGCTTTTAAGGCGGCCGTGTCTGCCGTTCCACCACCCGGGCCTTGCTGGTCACACCGTATCGGTTGCGGCCGGGGCGGCGGAATCGGACAACGGACCGATGGTCCGACCGGACTAAAGGCCCGGACGAACGGCTCAGGCTCGGCGGAGGAGCCGGGCGATGAGCATCGTGGCGCCGACCGCGCCGGCCAGGCCGACCAGGGTGGCGATCAGGAAGGCGCCGCCGGCCAGGTCGGCGGTCAGGCCGAGGGCGGCCACGGTGAGCACGGCCGAGACGAGTACGACCGCGAACGCGCGGGCCAGCCAGTTGGCGACCACGTCGACGTTGACGACCGCGTCGTACGGCAGTACCGCGGCCAGGGCGGTCAGTGAATGTCCGAGGTAGAGCAGGGTCGCGATCGCGAGCACCCGCCAGAGCGCGACCCGGGCGTCGTAGCCGGCCGTGTCGACCAGCCAGCCGGCCACCGCGACGAGGGCCGCCACGGTCGCGCCGCGGCCGCGGGGCGCGAAGGCCGGGTAGACCGCTACGAGCGCGATCGGCAGGAAGAACTGGCTGGCCAGCAGCGACGGCGGCCACGCGACCGACATCGCGAGCAGGCCGGCCAGGGCGATGCCGAGCCGGATCAGGAACGGGATCATGGTGAAGCGGCCGAGCGCCCGGCGGGCGCGCTCGAGGCGTACGAGGATGGTGTTCATCAGCGCCCCCGGGGTGCCGAGGCCATGCGGGCGACGTCGCGCAGCACCAGGTCGAGGCTGCCCGCCCCGGCCCAGGCCACGACCGGTACGCCGTGTTCCCGCAGCCGCCCGAGCACGTTTTCGCGCTCGATGCGCCACAGGCGGGTGGCCATCGGCGTCCACTGGTTGCGCAGTTCGGGCCGGGCCGACTCGGGCAGCGTGTCGACCGCCAGGACGAAGCGGCCGGACTGGGTGAGCTGGGCCAGCATGTCGGCCGATCGCGGGTCGACCAGCGGGGTCAGCACCATGACCAGCGCGTCCGACGACACGTGGTGGGGGGCGAACACGTTCTGGTATTCGTCGCCATCGATCGGGTCGGGCCGCACGTCGAGCAGCCATTCGAGGACGGTCAGGTATTGCCGGCGGCCGGTGGCCGGGCGCAGCCGTCGCGCGGCCGCGCCGTATTCGAGCAGCGACACCCGGTCGCCCCGCTGCAGGTAGTGCTCGGCGATCGCGGCCGCCGCCCGGACCGTGGTGTCGAGCACCGACGCGCTGCCGGCGACCCCGCCGGACAGGCCGACCTCGCCGAGCACGTCGAGCAGCAGCAGCACCTCGGCGTCCCGGTCGGACAGGGTGGACGCCACGTGCAGGTCGCGGGTGCGCAGCGAGACACGCCAGTCGATGCGCCGCAGCCGGTCGCCGGGCGCGAACGGGCGTACACCGGCCAGCTCGCCGCCTTCTCCCATGCGTCTCGACCGATGGTTTCCGACCAGGCCGGCGGCGGCCGGCATGGCTTCGGTGGCGTTGAACGGATCGGTGACCGGATAGACCCGCACGCCGGCGGCCGGGGTGACCACCGGGCGGCAGGCGAGCAGGCCTCCGCACGCGGCGACCCGGGCGGCCGCCGGGCCGACGTCTTGCCGGCCCCAGCGCAGGGCGTCGCCCGGCAGTTCGACCGCCGCCCAGGCGTCGGAGCCGACCCGGATCGCGAACGGCCGGTCGGAGTGTTCGAGCTTCAGCCAGGGCGACGTGCGGGTACGCAGAACCACCAGGTCGTACGAGATGACGTCAGGGTTGGATACCGTCACCCCGGCCTCGACGTGGCCGCCCTCGACCAGGTAGTCGGCGCCCGCCTCGATCGTCAGGTCGGGTGCCGAGCGCGGCATGCGGCGCAGCCCGACCGCCGCGCCGATCGCGAACGGGGCCGCCAGCAGCACCAGATCGACCCGGCCGAGCGCCACCCCGAGCACCAGCAGGAGGCCGATGAGCAGGACGGTGCGCCCCAGCGCGCGGGTCGGCACCCAGGCCGGACCCGACCACGAATCCCCCGCCGGCTCGGCAGCCGCCAGGGGAAAGGCTCGGCGCAGCGGGGGGCCCAGGCTCACTGCGGTTGATATCCGGTGGCGTAGGTGGGCAGCGCGCCGCTGGCCGGGGCCGGCGTGGCCGCCAGCACCTCGTCGACCACGAACGCCGGGTCGACCCGGCGCAGCCACATCTCGGGCCGCAGCGTGATGCGGTGGGCGAGGGCCTGGATGGCCACGTCCTTCACGTCCTCGGGGATCACGAAGTCGCGGCCGGCCATCGCGGCCCGCGCCCGGGCCAGCAGCAGCAGCGCGAGCGAGCCACGGGGCGACGAGCCGACCAGCACCGAGGCGTGCTCGCGGGTGGCCGCGGCGAGCGACACGCAGTAACGGCCGATCGAGTCCTCTACGGTGATCATCTCGAGCGCGGCCTGCATCGCCTGGAGGGTTCGCGAGTCGACCACCGGCTGCAGGAACGCCTCTTCCTGGCGGCGGGCCATGCGGCGCTGCAGGACCTCCCACTCCTCCTCGGCGGTCGGATAGCCGAAGGAGACCCGCAGCAGGAACCGGTCGAGCTGGGCCTCGGGGAGCGGGTAGGTGCCCTCGTATTCGATCGGGTTGGCGGTGGCCAGCACGTGGAACGGCGGGTCGAGACGGTAGGTCACGCCCTCGACCGACACCTGCTTCTCCTGCATCGCCTCGAGCAGGGCGGCCTGGGTCTTGGGCGGCGTCCGGTTGATCTCGTCGGCGAGCAGCATGTTGGTGAAGACCGGGCCGGCCCGGAACGCGAAGTCACCCTTGCGCTGGTCGTAGAGGAACGAGCCGGTCACGTCGGCCGGCAGCAGGTCGGGGGTGAACTGCAGCCGCCGGAAGTCGAGGCCCAGCGCCTGGGCGAACGACCGCGCGGTCAGCGTCTTGCCGAGACCGGGAAGGTCTTCCAGCAGCACGTGCCCACCGGCCAGGATGCCGGCCAGCACCAGTTCGAGCGCCGACCGCTTGCCGACCAGCACGCTGCCGACCGAATCGAGGACCGCGCCCGCCAGCCGCCCCACCTCGTACGGGGGGAGGGCCTGACCGCCTGTCTCTGCCACCGGCGCAACCTTTCTCACAGTCGTTCCAACGCGTCAACCAGGGACTCGAGCTCACGGGTCTTGCCGGCCCGCCGGCCCGGGTCGTGCAGGGCCGCCCACGTCGGGTCGCCGAGCAGTTCACGAGCCCGGCGGGGGTCGGAGGCGCGGGTGATGCCGTGGCGCAGCCGCAGCCGCTCATCGGCCAGCTCGGCCAGCACCGGCAGAACGTTACGCGAATACAGATCCGGGTCGGCGTTCGCCCGGTCGAGGGTGCGTTCCCACCGGCGTACGGCCGCGCGGAGCGCATCGCTCGCGGGACCGGACGACGCACCGGAACCACCGCCGGGCCGTTTGGGCAGCGGCGGAGGCGCGACCTCGGAGACCGCGAGCAGGATCAGCCGCAGGCCGATGAAGGCGGCGATGATCAGAATCAGCGGCGCGTGCAGCCCACCCGCCCGCAGCGCGGCGACCGTGACCGTGGTGGCGGCCGCGACCAGCAGCGCGTTGCGCAGCAGCCAGAGCGCCTTGCTTTTCTGCCGGACGACGGGTGCCTCAACCGGCTCCTCGACGACGGGCTCGTCGCGCGCGCTGAAAAGGTCGTCGAGGCTCACGCGGCCACCCCCGCCCCCAGGTCGGCCCGCAGCCGTTGCAGTGCGTCGACGGCCTGCCGGCGCATCTGGTCGTCGACCGTGTGCGTCGCGTAGCGGGCCTGCCGGTAGACCTCGAGCAGCGCGGCCAGCACCCGCGAGTCGACCTGCTGCTCGGCCAGCAGCCGCCCGACCAGGTCGGTCGGCGTGTCGCCCGGGTGCCGCGGGGTGCCGGCCGCCGCGGCCGCCTGCTCGAGGCGCACCCAGCAGGCGATCACCGCGCGGCGCGGGTCACGGTCGGCGTCGGACAGCTCCTCGAGACCGGCGTCGAGCGCGGCGACCAGCTCATCGGCCGTGCGCGGCTGCGCCTTTTTGCGGACCAGCTTGCCCTTCCGCTTGGCGCGGCGCTTGGCCTGCTCGCGCAGCAGCGCGAACACCACGATGGCGAGCACGATCAGCCCGACCACGCAGAGCAGGACCAACGCCACCGTGCCCACCCAGTCGGGCAGGCCCTCGGACGGCGTATCGGCCTGCGCACCGGCCGGCTGGGCACTCGGCACCGACGTCGGGAGCAGCGGCGGCGGGGTGGTCGCGGTCGCGTCGGGCTTGATCTGATCAAGCTGCGGCTGCGACCGGGTGGCGGCCAACGAGGTCACGAAGAGCAGCACGAGGACGGCGGCCAGCGGCCACCACCGGCGCAGGGCGGCGAGATCCATGTCGTGTGCTCAGGTCCTTTCGGTGCGCTCGCATCATGCCAGGCCCGCGAGCGCTTTCGCACGGGCGAACACGTCGTCGAGCATCGGCGGCGTCAACCGCCCGGTGAAAGTGTTCTGCTGGCTGACGTGAAAACAGCCGAGCAGAATCGGCGCTCCGGGCACGCTGACCTGGGCACCGTGCCCGAACTTGGGCCGCGGCACGGGCGCTTTCGCCCCATAGACGGCGGTTGCGGCCGGCCACCACGCCTGCCACGCGAATGCACCGAGCGCGACAACGACCTTGAGCGTCGGCCGGATCAGCGCGAGTTCTCTGTGCAGCCACGGAGCGCAGTTGTCCCGCTCTTGCGGTAACGGCTTGTTGTCCGGGGGCGCACATCGCACGGCGGCGAAGATCCGGGTGTGCCGGAGCTGGAGGCCGTCGTCGATGCTGACGCTGGTCGGCTGGTTGGCCAGGCCGGCCCGGTGCAGGGCGGCAAAGAGGACATCTCCCGACCGGTCGCCGGTGAAGATCCGCCCGGTCCGGTTGCCGCCGTGCGCGGCCGGGGCGAGCCCGAGGATCCCGATCTCGGCGTCGCCGGGCCCCCATCCGGGGATGGGCCGCCCCCAATAGGTTTGATCCCGGAAGGACGCACGCTTGGTGACGGCGACTTCCTCACGCCAGGCGACCAGCCGAGGGCACGCAAAACAATCCGCGACGCCGGCGTCGAGCACGCTGAGCGACGCGGCTTCGGCCGCGTGCTTCACAACGTCTTCTCTTGTACGCGACGTCAACTCACCCAACCGCATCAAGCCAGCGAACCACTCCGCACTCGGGTGGCCGCACCCGGGTGGGGCCCGGTCAGGATGGGGACGTATCCGCGTCGGTCGCCCGGGCCGGGCGGGGCCGGCTTTGGGCCGTGGCGATCCTGGTCAGCCCGGCCGCGACCACGTTCGGCGGGATGGTGGCCGGCGCGTGGCTCGGCTACGACGTGGCGCCGCGTTACGACGGCGGCCACGATGTGCAGTGGCTGCTGCTGGTCGGCGCGATCGCCGGGGTCACGGCCGGCCTGACGATCGGGCACCGCGGGCGCGGCTGGGTGCAGGCGTGGCGCCTGCATCGAATGCGCCGGCGCGACACGGTGACGGTCACCGCGACCGTGCGGCAGGCGACCCCTCGGGTCATCCACAACCCGAGAGGCGGCAGCGTCACGGTCTACTGGGTGCGGGTCGGCTGGCGGGACCCTCTCGCCGGCGACCAGAGCGGGCTGCGCCAATACAAGTTCTACGGGCGCCGCGCCCCAGCCTTTGAGGCACAGGTGCACCCAGGTGCCCAGGTCCCGGTCGTCCACCCGGCAACCCACCCGAACCGCTTCGTCATCGACGTCCCCTACGCCCCGACGATGGCCGACCAGTTCATCTAGCTTCGCCGGACGCGGCCGGTCAGCGGTATCTCGACCTCGGCCAGGCAAAACGGCCTCCGCAGGCCGCTCAGCCCAACAGGTCGAACTCCCCATCCTTGACACCGGCGACGAACGCCGCCCACGCCTCGGGACCGAAGACCAGCGCCGGGCCGGAACGGTCCTTGCTGTCCCGAACCCCGACCACACCCGGAAGATTCTTGGCCACCTCGACGCAGGACGCCCCGCCGTTGTCGCTGCGAGTCGACTTGCGCCAGACGGCATCCGTCAGGTCTGCCATGACCTCGCCACATCCTTGATCAGGTCGATGGTTTGGCTGGTAGGCAGCGCCTCACCTCGGAGCGCCTCCCACCGTCCGATCAGGGTATCAACGGCCTCTCGAAGATCGGTGATCTGCGCTTGCCAAGGAGTATCGAGGTGTGCGGCCTCGAAGTCGGGACCCTTGGCAAGGATGAAAGGTCCGGCGAGCCCGGCGTGCGAGCCCGCCGCGGCGGGAACCACGTGGATTTGAATTGATGAGGTGGCCATTTGCTCCAGCAGGTAATTGCACTGGACCGCCATGATCGACGGACCACCCACACAGCGGCGCAGAACGCCCTCATCAATCACGGTGATCAAGTTCGGTGGGTTGGCTGACTCCAGAATTCGTCGACGCTCCATCCGCGTGGCGACTCGCTGCTCGATCTCTGCGGGGCCGACGACCCGGGCGCCGACAATGATGGCGCGCGTGTAGTCCTCGGTCTGGAGAAGCCCCGGCACGATGAGTGGCTCGAACCAGCGGATCAGTGTCGCCTCGCGTTCGATGACGAGCCAGTCTCGGAACCAAACCGGTGCCTGATCGAAGTTCGCCAGGTTGCTCTGCATGCGCTCGAAGAGGCCGCCCGTGCGGAGCGCACCGTCGATCGCGACCAGGTAGTCGCGAGTAGGTGGACGCTGGCCGTTCTCGACCGCGCTCACTTGCGAACCCGAGTAGTTGATCGTTTTGCCGAGGTCTTCCTGGCTCAGGCCGGCGGACGAGCGAGCCCGCCGCAACTCGCCGAGCAGGAAGGCCGACGGCGAAACAACCAGGTCATCCGACATTCCACAACACCGCCATCAGATCTGTGGATTTCTCCACGGGCCCGCACATGAAAGCGATTCGCCACACCGCTTTGACCTGGCGGTGCAGGAAGGCTTCCGAGCGTATCGGCCCCGCGTCCAGACTTGTAAGTACGACCGACGGCCAAAGATGAAGGGATATGGAAATGGCGGTGGCAATGGGTATTGCGCTCGGATTCCTAGCCGGTCTGTTCGGTTTCCGGGCCAAAAGGCGCTGGTGCCCGGACTGCGGACGGCTCACGCAGGCAGGGGTGGGCCGTGGACCGGCTTGAACTGATGCAGATGCTGCTCGGCCACTGGGAGGCCGACGTGCGCGTCGACCTCGGTGAGTTTCTGCTCGACGTGCGGGACGTGCGCTATTCGGCCGAGCGGGAGGCCGTGGTGCTGCTGCTCTACGACGATGACGTGCATGACGTACTGAAAAACCGGCGAGGCAGCGCCTCGCCGGTTTAGTAGAAAAGCGTCAGGCCTTCTTGGCCTGCAGGCACAGCAGGTAGCCGTCGCCCGAGGTCGACGAGTAGACGAAGTAGTCGGCCTTCTCGTCGGTGAAGTATTGGTCGCAGGACTTGCTGTTGGTGTCGGTCTCGCCGTTGACGCGGCCGACGACCGTGTAGGCGGCGTCCTTCGAGGTGCAGTCGACGACCTTGGCGTCGGCCTCGCTGGTCTTGCCCTCTTCGGTCGGGACCTTGCCCTGGGCGGCCACGCAGTCGCCGACCTTGGCTTGCTTGGCCTCGTCCTTGTTGAGCGCGCTGCCGATGCCGAACTTGATCGCGCCGACGATGATGACGACCACGATGACGCCGAGGATGCTCAGCACCCGGGCCTTGGCCGACTTCTTCGGCTTCTCGGTCGGGAACTGGGCGAACTGCCCCGGCTCCGCGCCGGGCATGCCGGGCGCGGGCGGGTAGGCCTGGCCCTCGGGCTGGCCGGGCGCGGGCGGGAAGCCGGGCTGGCCCTGCGCCGGCGGGAAGCCGGGCTGCCCCTGGGCGGGCGGAAAGCCAGGCTGGCCCTGCGCCGGCGGGGGCGGGTACGCGCCACCGGGGGGCGGAACCGGGTTGCTCACGAGTGGTCCTTTCGAGGGGGCCGGCCGAGGGGGTCCGCCGGTCGCAGGGGGTGACCCTAGCGACCCGCCGACCTGTCCCGCGACCCCGTTACCCAGGTTTTATTTACCGTTTCCGAAGCCGCCCGAAGGGGTGACCGACGGTGACACCGATGGCCGTGCGGAGCTGACCGAACCGGTCGACGGGGTCGGCGAAACGGACCCTGACGGGACGGGTGAAACCGGCACCAAGGGCGCGCTGCCGGAGGGTTGCGGCGCGGTGAACGGGGCGTTCTCCGGGCAGTACGGATAGCCCAGGCTGCGGCTCTGAACGGTCTCCCCGGTCGATGGATCCGAGCAGTAGGCCGGGTAACCGGACCCGAGCTGGATCGGCGAGCCGTCCTGGTCGAACAGCCGCGCGCCCTGCACGAGGTGGCCTTGAGGGTCGTAGACGTAGACGTCCTGGACCCCGCTGTACGGGTTGCCGCCGCCGTAGTCGCCGACCGGGTAGGAATCGTAGTTGCGGGTGTCGTTGTCGGCCGTCACGAAGCCGGAGATCGCGAACAGCACCAGCAGGACCGTGCCCGCCCGCAGGGCGTAGCGGGGCCACTTCGACCAGCCACCGGCCCGCCGGCCGACCAGGATCGACGCCGCCACGCAGCAGCCGAGCCAGATCAGCGCGAACAGGGTGCTGCCGCCGAGGCGGGGCAGGAGCCCGCGGCTGCCGCCGTCGTCGAGGATCCAGGCGGTCGCCATCGCGACCAGGTAGCCCCGCAGCAGCCACCAGGCCGGGCGCAGCAGGATTAGGAAGTCGCTGGCCTTCTCGTAGCCGATCACCGGGCCGGCCTTCACGTCGGCTCGGCGCAGCACCGGTTCCAGGTTTCCCCAGACCTCGGTGGGCGTCACCCACGTCGTCTTGCGCGGCGGGTCCGGGAATCCGCCGACGAAGCCGGCCGTCGTGCGCAGCTCCGACGCGTACGCCTCGGGCTCGCCCAGCCGATCGCGCAGCGTGCCGTTTCCTTCGGCCCGGACCTCCGCCAGGTGTTCCGGAAGGTCTTCGAGGAGTTCGTCGATGACCGACGGCGGGAGATCGCTCAGCGCGCCCCGGACCGCGGAGACGTAGCCGGCGACCTCGTCAGCAACCGTTGAGTTCACACCGTCTCCCCGAGCAGCTCGTCCATGATCGATGCGAAGCCGTGCCAGACCTTGCCCGAGCGCTGCAGTTCGGCGCGGCCGGCCGGGTTGAGTCCGTAGTACTTGCGGTGCGGGCCCTCGTCGCTGGGCACCACGTAGGTGTTGAGGAAGCCGGCGTTGAAGAGCCGGCGCAGCGTGCCGTAGACCGAGGCGTCGCCGACGTCCTCGAGCCCGGCGCCGCGCAGGCGCCGGAGGATGTCGTAGCCGTAGCCGTCCTCGTCGCGCAGGGCGGCGAGGACGGCGAGGTCGAGCACGCCCTTCAGGAGCTGGGTCGTGTCCACGCGGTGCACAGTACTGTGCACCGCGAAGTACCGTCAACGGCGAAGTAGTTCCTGGATGTGGGTGTCGACCTGACCACGGTCGTAGCCACGCAGAACCACGTCGAACTTCTTGCCGCTCAGAAACGCCGCCGACTGGCCGGCCTCGAGAAGTTGAGCGGCCTGGACCAGCGCCGCGTCGACCTGGCCGCGGTCGTAGCCGCGGATCACCACCGTGAAATCATTCGCCATGCGCGGCAGTCTATGGAGCAGCCGCCAGGCCGAAGGCGATCCCGTCGAGGATGTCGTGTTCGGAGGCGACCAGCGACGAATGGCCCGAGCGCTCCATGATGGTGCGCAGAATCAGCGCACCCGCACCGATCACATCGGCCCGGCCCGGGTGCATCACCGGGAGCGCGAGCCGTTCCGCGACCGTCATGCCGAGCAGGTCGGTGGTCACCTTGGCGACCGCGTCGTAACTCACCCGCGCATGGTGAATGCGGTTCGCGTCGTATTCCGGGAGGCCGAGGGCCAGGGCGGTCACCGTGGTCACCGTGCCGGCGAGGCCCACCAGCGTACGGGAATCGCGGCCGGGAACGGCAGCGAGCGCGATGTCGACCGCTTCGGTGATTTCCGCCGAGGCCGCGTCGATCTGGGCCGCCGAAGGCGGGTCGCCGGGCAGATGCCGCTCGGTCATTCGCACGCAGCCGATGTCCATCGAAATCGCGTGCTCGACGTCGGTGCGCCCGGTGACGAATTCGGTCGAGCCCCCGCCCAGGTCGAAGACGAGGTAGGGCGGCTCGGCGGTCAGCCCGTTGACCGCTCCGAGAAAGGACAGATGCGCTTCCTGACGGCCGCTGATCACCTCGGGATCGACACCGATCACCCCGCGCACCATCGCGCGGAAATCGTCGGCATTGGAGGCATCACGCGAGGCCGAGGTGGCGCACATCCGGACGCGCGTCACGCCATGGTCGGCGATTTCTTCCCCGTACGCGGTAAGCGCCGCGCGAGTGCGCGCGAGGGCCGCGTCGCTGATCCGTCCCGTGCGGTCGACGCCCTCGCCGAGCCGGACGATCCGCATCTGGCGAGTGACGTCGGTGAGCTCTTCGCGGTCCACGTCGGCGATGAGCAGGCGAATGGAATTCGTCCCACAGTCGATAGCGGCGACTCTCATAGATGCAACAACATCCTCGTGTTTCCGAGCGTGTTCGGCTTGACCCGTTCCAGGTCGAGGAATTCGGCGACACCCTCGTCGTAGGAGCGCAGTAGTTGTTCGTAGACGGCGTGCGGGACCGGGGCGCCGTCGATTTCGGTGAAGCCGAACGAGCCGAAGAAGCGGGTCTCGAAGGTGAGGCAGAAAACGCGGGCGACACCGAGTTCGCGGGCCTGCTCGATCAGGCGGTGGACCAACTGGTGGCCGATCTTGCGGCCGCGGGACGCCGGGTCGACCGCGACCGTGCGGATCTCGGCCAGGTCCTCCCACATGACGTGCAGGGCACCGCAACCGATGATCTTTTCGGACTCCTCGGCGACCCAGAACTCCTGGACCGCCTCGTAGAGGGTGACCGTCGCCTTGCTGAGGAGGCGGCGATCGGCGGTGTAGGCGTCGACCAGTTCCCGGATCGCCCGCACATCACCGGTTCGCGCCCGCCTGATTTCGACCATTATTCCGGCTTTTCTACGCATGGACCGCCGGCCCACCAGGGCTCGACCGCGTCCCGGACCTCATCGCCGAAAGGATTTACCCCCCGGCCGGCGGCGAGCGCGTGAGCGAGGTGAACATGCAGGCATTTCACCCGATCGGGCATGCCGCCGGCCGCCACGTGCGAGATCTCCGGCACGTCCTCGATCGCCTTGCGCCGGGCCAGATAGTCCTCGGACGCCTTCTCGTAGCACTCGGCCAGCTCCGGATCGGTCGACAGCCGCTCCTGCATGTCGCGCATCACCCCGGCCGACTCCAGGCGGCTGCAGGCGGCGGCCGCGTGCGGGCAGGTCAGATAGAAGAGGGTGGGAAACGGGGTGCCGTCGTCGAGCCGGGGCGAGGTCTCGACCACGTCCGGGTTGCCGCACGGGCAGCGGTGCGCGATCGCGCGGGTGCCGCGGGGACGGCGGCCGAGCTGGGCCGCCACGATGTCGAGGTCGGCTTCGGTCGGTGGTTCCATTTAATTCGTAGGCTCCGCGTCGGCGGCTCGGACGCTGTTCCACAGCGTGTCGTACCAGGAATCGGGGGCGGCGGCCGGGGCATCCTTGGCCGTGCTCTTGACGGCGACGGACGGGTCGTTGAGCACCAGGATCGGCGTCTGGCCCGGCTCGACATAGAAGTATTTCGCGCGGGCCCGGGCCTTGATGTATTCCGGGTCCTGCCACTTGGCCAGCTCTTCCGACTTCGACGCGATCAGCTTGCGCTGGGTGGCCTGGTCGGCCTTCAGCTGGGCGATCTGCGACTCCTGCGCCAGATAGACGCGCAGCGGATAGGTGTAGGCCAGGGCCAGCGCCACGAAAACGACGATCAGGATGGTCGCGCGGCCGGTGAGCGCCCGGGGGCGCGGCGCGACCGTCCGCTTCGCCGGGCCGGAACTGGCGGTGACCGTGCGCCGGTTGACAGCCGGACGGGCGGTGCGGCTGCGCTGAACGCGCATCGAACCGGTCGTGCGGGTGCGGGACGCGCTCGGGCGCCGGGCCGGGCCCTGACCGCTCGGCATGCGTCGCTGTGTATTCACCGCTTCCCCTCCGGCTGTCTTCCGGCCGCTGGACGGCGCTCACCGAAACCTATGCCGGTTCCGGCGAGCGCCACAACTCCATGATCTGCCGGACTGCCGTCAGGCGGTGCGGTAACGCGGGAAAGCGCCGGCGCCGGCGTACCGGGCCGCACCCTCCAGCTGCTCCTCGATGCGCAGGAGCTGGTTGTATTTCGCGACGCGGTCGGACCGGGCCGGGGCGCCGGTCTTGATCTGGCCGCTGCCGACCGCGACCGCCAGGTCGGCGATCGTGACGTCCTCGGTCTCGCCCGAGCGGTGGCTCATCATCGTCTTGAAGCCGGCCCGGTGGGCCAGGTCGACGGCGTCGAGCGTCTCGGTGAGCGAGCCGATCTGGTTGACCTTGACGAGGACCGCGTTGGCCGCGTTCTCCGCGATGCCCCGGCCGATGCGGGTCGGGTTGGTGACGAACAGGTCGTCGCCGACGATCTGGATCTTGTCGCCGAGCTGGCCGGTCATCGCGCTCCAGCCGGCCCAGTCCTCCTCGGACAGCGGGTCCTCGATCGAGACGATCGGGTAGTCGGCGGCGAGCTTCGCGTAGTACGCGATCATCTCGTCGGTCGACTTGGGCGCGCCCTCGAAGACGTACGACCCGTCCTTGAAGAACTCGGTCGCCGCGACGTCCATGGCCAGCACGATGTCGGTGCCCAGCGTGAAGCCGGCCGCCTGCACCGCCTCGGCGATCAGGTCGAGCGCCGACGCGTTGGACGGCAGGCTCGGCGCGAAGCCGCCCTCGTCGCCCAGGCCCGTGGAGAGGCCCTTCTTCTTCAGCACGCTCTTGAGGGCGTGGTAGACCTCGGCACCGGTGCGCAGCGCCTCGCGGAAGGTCGGAGCGCCGATCGGAGCGATCATGAACTCCTGCACGTCGACGTTCGAGTCGGCGTGCGCGCCACCGTTGAGGATGTTCATCATCGGCACCGGCAGCACCGACGCGTTGGGGCCGCCGACGTAACGGAACAGCGGCAGCTCGGCACTCAATGCCGCCGCCTTCGCCACCGCGAGGGAAACGCCCAGGATCGCGTTCGCGCCCAGCTCCGACTTGTCGGCGGTGCCGTCCAGGTCGAGCATCTTCTGGTCGATCAGGCGCTGCTCGCTCGCCTCGTAGCCGATGAGCTCGTCAGCGATCTTGTCCTCGACGTTCGAGACCGCCTTCTCGACGCCCTTGCCCAGGTAACGGCCCTTGTCGCCGTCCCGCAGCTCGATCGCCTCGAAGGCGCCGGTCGAGGCACCCGAGGGCACCGCGGCTCGGCCGACCGTGCCGTCGTCCAGCCCGACCTCGACCTCGACGGTCGGGTTGCCCCGGGAGTCGAGGATCTCGCGGGCGACGATCGCTTCGATGGTGGCCATGTGTCGTGTCGCTCCCTAACAGCTTGTGCCGGCCTGGTGACCGGCCATTTCACCCGACCGCGACCCTGCGGCCGACCACGACACAGAGCGTATCGAGCCTTCCCGGGGGCTGTTCGGGCGGCCGGTGAACCCGAAGGTGCGGGTTTCCTCAAGTCGACCCCGAGCTGGCCGATCACCCGAGCACTATGAGCGAACCCCAGCTTCCCGCCGACGGGTCGTACATCGAGCTGACCCAATTCGGCGAAACGGTGCCTGACGTCCGGGTCGTCCACGCGGGCGAGGAGGTGATCACCCTCTCGCTCGCCCTCTCCGAGATCCCGCCGCAGGGCTCGGCGGTCACGGTCCGCTGGGCGGCGGCCCCGCGCGGACGGTACGCCGTGACAGCCAACGTCGCGGCGGTCGACGGCAACCGGTTCGACATCCGGTTCGCCGGCGAGCCCTCGATCGTGCAGGCCCGCGATTACGTACGCGGCGGGGGCGGCGAGCTGATCCTGATGGAGCGCGACGGCGACGAGGACGCGGTCGGATTTGTGCACGATCTGAGTGAGCGGGCGGTCCGGGCCCACTTCACCGACGTGACCGTGCGTCCGGGCGACGAAATGCTGCTGAAGGTTCAGCTCACCGACGAGGTCGCCTCGTTTCCCGCCCGGGCCTTCAAGGTCAGCTCGATGCGCCAGCAGGTGCCCCGCCGGGGGCCGCTGTCGGTCGAGTTGGTCGCGGTGTTCGAGGGCCAGGACGACCATACGGCCAAGATGATCCGGCGCTACATCATGAAGCAGCAGCTGCTGTCGCGGTCGCGGGCTGCGCTGGCCTGAGCTTCCTGTGCGCTTTGCCGGAATTGTCGGTTTCTGGTTGCGTGGGGTAGTCGGGATTTGGTTTGCGCGGGGTTGCGCGCGTAGGCAAAGGTGACAGACGTGCCCGCTGTGCGTCTTGTTCTGACCGGCCTCGCCGCCTCCGCGACGATGCTGGTCGCGGCCGCCTGCGGCGGGGTCGACACGGCCAACGCGGCCAGCATCACCCACGACGACCTGGTCTCCGAACTGGCTACGCAGCTCTCCGAGTCGGCGACGCTCAGTTACACCGCTACCTATCAGCTGGCCGGGGGCGACGAGGCACAGATCACCCAGACGCAGAAGCCGGCCCGGGCGGCCTACACCTACCCCGGCGGCCTCATGATCCGCACGTCGGACGCGACCACCCGCTGCCGGGGCGCATCGTCGGCCCTGAAATGCACGCAGACCCGGCCCGACCCGGCCGACCTCCACTCGACCGGCATGCTGACCACGCCCGAGTCCGTGCTGGCGATGCTCAATCAGGCCGCGATCGACCCGAGCGCAACCGCCAAACAGCACGACACGACGATCGCCGGCCACCACGCGACCTGCCTGGCCCTGACCGGCGTCGCCCACACGCCCACGCCCGACTTCAGCGTCTGCGTCACGGCCGAGGGCGCCCTGGGCAGCTTCACCGCCACGATGGGCGGAAAACAGGCCGACCTGGCCCTGACCGCCTACTCCGACAAGCCGGACGCATCGGCCTTCGACCTCCCGCCGAGCGCCAAGGTCACCGACCAGCGCAAGTAGACGGCGCCGCGGCCACCCGCAGAACGATGCGGTTGCTGGCCACGTCTTCGACCGCCGAGCGAGGGTCAGGCGCATCCTTGCCCCGCCAGCGGGAGACCGGCTGGACGCCCGAGGCGACCCGCTCCAGGCGAGGACGGGTCTCAGAGGGCGCGCCGGGGCCGGCCCACGGGGACTCCATGACCGCGCGCAGGGCGGCCGCCTGCCCGCGCGGCGTGTACTCCGGCGCCGCGTGAGAGTGAGAGGCGACGATGAAGCTGCCCGGCGCCAGCCGTGCGGGTCACCGCCCGGCAGGGGCCCGGGTCACCGGGCGCGCCAGCCGCGCAGGTCACCGGCCGGCAAGAACCCGGGTCACTGGGCGGCGCTAGCCGCACAGCCCACCGGGCGGCAAAGCCCGGGTCACCGGGCGGCGCCAGCCGCGCGGGTCACCGGCCGGAAAGAGCCCGGGTCACCGGCCGGCAAGAGCCCGGGTCACCGGCCGGCAAGAGCCCGGGTCACCGGCCGGCAAGAGCCCGGGTCACCGGCCGGCAAGAGCCCGGGTCACCGGCCGGCAGAGGCTCGGGTCACCGGCCGGCAGAGGCTCGGGCGTGGACGAGGACCAGCGGGTCGTTGTCGACGTAGACGAAGCGGGCCGTTGGGTCGGACCTGGGCGATCTCGTGGGTGTTGGCCGAGGTCGAGATGCCGGAGCCGATGTCGAAGCTGCCGGAGGCACCGGGCGGCCATGAACCGCACCGCCCGGTGCAGGAACCAGCGGTTTCCCACACGCTCAGCCGGGCCTTCGAATGCCGGGACACGATCTCGTCAGCGGCCTCGCGGTCGGCGAAGTCGGCCGAGCGGCCGAGCGGCCGAGCGGCCGAGCGGATAGTCATAGCGCCGCGCCGGATGCGGAGAGCCGGTGTCGAGCTCCCGGCGGCCGCGACCGCCCATCGCTGCACCATCGTTTCGGCGTCCACTTCGGACTGTCTGGTTCGGACGGCAGCCGGCCTCAGAGCGCATCGGGCTGGCTGACCCCGGCATGGTGTTCTCCCGGGGGCACACACCAGGTGGGATCGTCGAGGCCGGCCGTGGTGTCGATGCGCAGCTTCGACCAGTCGTCAAGGTCGGGAAGGGCGCCCGGGTCGAACCAGGCGACCTCGACCGATTCGTCGTCGTTGACCCGGGCCTGGCCGCCGACCGCCCGGCACCGGAACCAGACGTTGAGATATTCGCACCGGTCACCGTTGGGATAGACCACCGGGTGGGTGGCGACGCCGCCGATGCGTTCGATCACCGCGCGGACCCCGGTCTCCTCGAACAACTCGCGCAGCGCGGCCTCCGCCGGTTGCTCACCGGGATCGACGACCCCGGCCGGCACCGACCAGCGGCCGTTGTCGCTGCGGCGGGCCAGCAGCACCTGGCCCGCCTCGTTGCGGACGACCGCGCTGACGCTGGGCAGCATCAGCAGGCCATGACCGATGTGGGCACGCAACCCAGAGATGTATGCAGAAACCGGCATCGGCTCACCCTACCGAGCTAGATCAATGTGTGCTCAGACGCCGAGGAGGGCCTGCAGGTGGCGTGGGGGTGGGGAACCGTGGGCGAGCATGGCGTCGTGCCAGGCTTTCGGGGTGGCGCCGAAGGGGCGGGCGGCCGCGATCGCGGAGATCTCGGTGTAGCCGACGAAGTATGTCGAGAGCTGGGTCGACGTGAGCAGGGCGCGGCGCCACTTGCCGGCGGCCTCGCCCTCCTCCTGGAAGCCGCGCCCGGTCATCAGGGCCATGGCCTCGGACTCGGGGAGCTCCTCGCAGTGCACCAGCTGGTCGATGATGGCGTTGAGGCTCATCCGCAGCTGCATTTTGAGCTGCTGCAGGCGCACCGGCAGGCCGCCGAAACCGAGGGCGGTCATCGCCTCCTCGGCATAGACCGCCCAGCCCTCGACGAACGGGCCTGACCAGCCCAGCGCGCGGACGCGGGTCGCGGCCCGGAAGCGGCGGGAGTGGGCGATCTGCAGGAAGTGGCCGGGCATCGCCTCGTGGACGGTGAGGTTGCGGATCATCTGGTTGTTGTATTCGCGGTAGAAGCTCTCCACCCGCGCCGCCGGCCAGTCGGACGGGGTCGGAGCGATGCAGTAGAACGTGGGGACGTCGGCCGTCTCGAGGGGGCCGGGCGGGTCGCAATAGGCCACCGCGACGCCCCGGGCGAACTCGGGCATCTCCTCGATCACGCACGGGTCGTCGATCAGGGTCAGCAGGTCGTGCTCGCGGACGAACTCGGTCGCCTCGGTCATCGTGACCTTGGCCAGGTCGACGATCGTCGCGTTGTCGGGGTGGTCGGCGGCGAGGGCGGCGAGCGCCTTGCGGACCGTCTCGTCGGTGGCCGGGCCGCCGACCAGCTCGGCCGAGGCGTCGCGCAGCTCGGCGCTGACCCGCTCGAGGTTTTCGCGGGCCCGGGACAGGATCTCGGCCGCCGGCAGCTCGGTGTCGAGCGTGTGCCAGAGCCGGGCCTCCCACAGCGGGCGGCCGAGCCGCGGGTCGCGCCCGGGCTCACCGCCCTCGAGCCGGCCGCGGAGCCAGCCGTCGAACTCGGCCAGCGCGCTCAGCGCGGTCGCCGCGGACGGCTCGATCGCCGCCTGCATGCCCGGCTCCTCGGCGAGCAGCAGCGGCAGCTCCTGGCGGATCAGCGCGGCCGTGCCCTGGAACTGGCCGATCGCCGTCTCGGCGTGGATGCGCGGCACGTCGCGCAGCACCGCGCGGGCGGTGGCCAGCGTGTCGGGGATCGCGGCGAGCCGGCCGCCGAGGCTGGCCAGCCGCTCCTCGGCCGGGGCGAACGGCCGCGCCAGCAGCGCGTGCAGCAGCGGGCCGGGGTTGTGCTCCAACGGGTTCCACTCGTGCTCGCGCACATCGGTCAGCTCGAACAGGCCCCGCTCGACGACCGCGGAGAGAATCGCGTGGTCGACTTGATCTTCCTGGTCGAAGGTGTCGGGGTCGATGCCGGACAATGCGTCGGCGGCATCGCGCAACATGGACACCCGGGCGGCCACGCCCCCGGGCGACAGATCGGGCAGGCGGTCGTCGAAACGGTGGTCGCCCGCGAAGGAGGCGAGACCCGGTTCGCTCTCGAGGATGGCGTCGACGATCTGCTCGGCGAGGGGGACGAACTCCGGCATGCCGAGAAACCTACCCGGCACCCCCGACATTTTCGTTCATGGACGCCCGGCGGTTCCGGGACGCCGGTTTCGCTCCGCGTCGCGCACGTCGTCCGCGTACCGCAGAGCAGCCTGCCGCAATACGGCCTCGGCATCCTCGCCCGCCGCACGCGACGCGGCCACCTGCCGAAGCAGGGCGGCGCCGAGATCGGCGCTCTCCGGGAGCGGTACGCGGAGGCCGGCCCTCTCCGCCCGATGCAGGATCTTGGCCGCCAGCGCGAGCGCGGGCTGACCGAGCGCGATGCCGTCGAGCGCCGAGTCGCGCGACTTCTCGGCCTTCTTGATGCGCTCCCAGTTCTCGGTGATCTCTTCGAGGCCCTCGACGGTCTCCCCGGCGAAGACGTGCGGGTTGCGCCGCACCATCTTGTCGACCAGCCCGCCGGCCACGTCGTCGACGTTCCAGCGTTCGTCTTCCGGCAGTTCCTCGGCCAGCCGGGCGTGCAGCACGATCTGCAGCAGCACGTCGCCGAGTTCCTCGCGCAGCGCGTCGAGGTCGTCCGACTCGATCGCGTCGACGGCCTCGTAGGCCTCTTCGAGCAGGTAGGGCGCGAGCGTCCGGTGGTTCTGCGCCCGCTTCCACGGGTCACCGCCGGGCGAGACCAGCCGGTCCATCACCGCGACCGCGTCGAGCAGCCGCGCTCCGGGTGGGTCCCACGACCCGTACATCAATTCCAGCTCGGCCAGCGACGGCTCGTTGGCGAGCCGCAGGCCGAGCCTCCGCGTGAAGTCAAGGTCGCCGGCCGGCCCGCCGAGCCAGACGACGGCACCCGACCCGATTTCGGAAAGCAGGCGCTCCGGGTCGGGGTCGATCACCGTGACCGGTACGCCGCTCGCCCGCAGCGCCTCCACCTGGGCGGACTCGGCCGCGGTGAAGACCGGATGGGCTCGCACCACATCCCACGCGGCCGCGGTCAGCAGCCCGGCCGGCAGGCGCGGCGAGGTGACGAGCAGAACGATGCGGGCGGTCACGCTCAGCGCGCGTCGGTGACCGGCGAGATCTGGTCGTCGGGCCCGATCGGCATCGTGATCAGCGAGACGATCGCGCCGGTCTGCTGGTTTTGCGTGACGAGCACCGGCATCTTGGTCGGCTGGTAGCGCGGGTTGACCCGGACGTCGAGCTGCGAGGTCGTCTTGGCGATCTCGTTACGCAGGCCCGCCGCCTGTTTCAACACGGCCATGTTGGTGCTGGCCGCGATGTCGGACTTGAACTTCGAGAACGGCGCGGACGGGTCGTAGCCCTGCATGCCGACCAGCGCGTCGTGCACCTGGTGGAGCTCGGCGTCGGTCGGGTCGACCGGCGTCGCCACCTTGTCGCGCAACGTCTCGATCTCGTAGAGCCACTTGGCGTAGAGCTGCGCGTATTCCGAATCGGCCGGCAGGTGGAGCACGCCCGCGAGGCCGGGCTCCTGCAGCTGGTCGGCGGTCGGGGCGGGGATGCTCTGGTCGGCGGCGAGCTTGTCGATGACCTTGGAGCCGATCAGCAGGGACACCACGTCGGCGCGGGTGATCGGCACGGCGGCCGGCCCGGACGACGTGGCCGCCGGCTGGCCGTCGGGCGCCTGCGCGGCGGGCGGCGAGGCCTGCAGCTTGTCACGCACTTCGTTGTAGACGGCGTCGACGCGGTCCTGGGTGATGCGCTCCGAGTCGCCGATGTAGGCCGCGACCGAGGGCTCCGACCGGCAGGCGGACAGCCCGGCCACGCCGAGGGAAGCGACAACGACCACGGATGCGAGTCGGCGAGCACGCTGCATGGTCATGACTCTCTCACGACCGATGTGACGCATGCCCTCCGACCCCCGAATCCACCTCACGCCTTGACCGGCGCCGGGACCTCCCCCAGCACGTCCTTGAGCAGCTGGGCGCACCACTGCAGCAGGGCCTGGTCGCGCAGCGGCTCGCCGCCGATCCGCCGGGTGCTCGGCCGGGGCACGCTGACCTGGTCGGTGGTCGTCTTGTAGACCGAATCCGGGTGGTAGCGCTTGAGCCGCATCTGCTTGGAGTCGGGCAGCGGCAGCGGCGAGAACCGCAGGTGCTTACCCTGCACGGACACGTCGGTCAGGCCGTACGCCCGGGCCAGCAGCCGGAAACGCGCGACCGCGATGAGGTTGGCGACCTGCTCGGGCGGCTCGCCGTAGCGGTCGGCCATCTCGGCGACCACCTCGTCGAGGCGTGGCTCGTCGCGGGCCTCGGCCAGCTTGCGGTACATCTCGAGGCGCAGGCGCTCGACCGAGATGTATTCGGTCGGCAGGTGCGCGTCGATCGGCAGGTCGATCTTGACCTCGGGCTCCTCCTCGGGCCGCTCGCCCTTGAAGGCCTGCACCGCCTCGCCGACCATCCGCACGTAGAGGTCGAAGCCGACGCCCTCGATGTGGCCGGACTGCTCGCCGCCGAGCAGGTTGCCGGCGCCGCGGATCTCGAGGTCTTTCATCGCGACGTACATGCCGGCGCCCAGCTCGGTGTGCTGGGCGATGGTGGCCAGCCGCTCGTGGGCGTGCTCGGTGAGCGGCTTCTCGCGGGGGTAGAGGAAGTACGCGTACGCCCGCTCGCGACCGCGGCCGACCCGGCCGCGGATCTGGTGCAGCTGGGCCAGGCCGAGCAGGTCGGCCCGCTCGACGATCAGGGTGTTGGCGTTCGGGATGTCGATGCCGGACTCGACGATCGTGGTGCAGACCAGGACGTCGAACTCCTTCTCCCAGAAGCCGACCATGACCTTTTCCAGCTGTTCCTCGCTCATCTGGCCGTGGGCCACCGCGACCCGGGCCTCGGGCACCAGCTCGCGCAGCTTGCGGGCCGCCCGGTCGATCGACTCGACCCGGTTGTGCAGATAGAACACCTGGCCGTCGCGGAGCAGCTCGCGGTGGATGGACGCGGCCACCTGCTTGTCGTCCTGCGCGCCGACGAACGTGAGCACCGGGTGCCGCTCCTCGGGCGGGGTGGCGATGGTCGACATCTCGCGGATGCCGGTGATCGCCATCTCGAGCGTGCGCGGGATCGGCGTGGCCGACATGGTCAGCACGTCGACCGACGCCCGCAGGGCCTTGAGCTGCTCCTTGTGCTCGACGCCGAAGCGCTGCTCCTCGTCCACGATGATCAGGCCGAGGTTTTTGAACCGGGTCGAGCTGGCCAGCAGCCGGTGGGTGCCGATCACGATGTCGGTGGTGCCGCTGGCCGCCTCCTCCAGCGTGGTCGCGGTCTCCTTCGGCGTCTGGAACCGGGACAGCTGCTTGATCTGCACCGGGAACTGACTCATCCGCTCGGTGAAGGTGTTGAAGTGCTGCTGGGCCAGCAGCGTGGTCGGCACCAGCACGGCGACCTGCTTGCCGTCCTGCACCGCCTTGAACGCCGCCCGGACCGCGATCTCGGTCTTGCCGTAGCCGACGTCGCCGCAGATCAGCCTGTCCATCGGGACGGCCAGCTCCATGTCCTGCTTGACGTCGATGATCGCGGCCATCTGGTCCGGGGTCTCGGTGTAGGGGAACGCGTCCTCCAGCTCGCGCTGCCACGGGGTGTCGGGGCCGAACGAGTGGCCCTTGGACGCCTGGCGGGCCGCGTACAGCTGGATGAGCTGCGCGGCGATCTCGCGGACCGCCTTGCGGGCCCGCGCCTTGCTCTTCTGCCAGTCCGAGCCGCCCATCTTGTGCAGCGTGGGCGACTCACCGCCGACGTAGCGCGACAGCTGGTCGAGCTGGTCGGTCGGCACGTAGAGCCGGTCGCCGGGCTGGCCCCGCTTGGAGGCGGCGTATTCGAGCACCAGATATTCGCGGTCGGCGCCGTTGACCGTCCGCTGCACCAGCTCGACGTACCGCCCGATGCCGTGCTGCTCGTGCACCACGAAGTCGCCCGCCTTGAGCTCGAGCGGGTCGATCGTGTTGCGCCGCCGGGACGGCATCCTGCGCATGTCGCGGGTGGACGAGCCCCGGCCGCCGCTGATGTCGTTGCCGGTGATCACCGCGAGCCGCGAGCCGGCGTCGACGAAGCCGTGGTTGAGCCCGCCCCGCGTGATCAGCACCTGGCCGGGTTCGATCGCGGTCGGGATCGAGTCGACCGGGACCACCCCGACGCCGGCGTCGCGCAGCACCTCGGTGGCCCGCTCGGCGGTGCCGTGACCCTCGAAGACCAGGGCGATCGACCACTCGCCGCGCGACCAGTCCGACAGATCGGACACCAGTTTCGCGGTGTCGCCGTGGTAGAGCGGCACCGGCTGGGCCGAGAGCGCGATCGCGTCTCCGGTATCGGGCGCGACCTCGACGGACGGCGTCTCGAGCCACGGTTGATCATCGACTTTTTCATCGTCGGACTCGGTCAGGCCGAACGGCGACACCGTCCACCATGGCTGGTGCAGGACTGCGGCGTGCGCGCGTACGTCGGCCAGCGTGCGGAAAGCCGCCGCCCCGACGTCGATCGGCGCCTGGCCGCCCACGGCCGCGGCGGCCCAGGAGGCCTCCAGGAACTCATCCGACGTGCGGGTCAGGTCGTGGGCCCGGGTGCGGATGCGCTCCGGGTCGCACAACAGCACGTGGGCGCCGGACGGCAGGCAGTCGAGCAGCAACTCCATCGAGTCGGTGCCGTGCAGCAGCGCCGGGGCCAGCGACTCCATGCCCTCGACCGGGATGCCCTCGGCCAGCTTGTCGAGAATCTCGGCCAGCTGGGGGTGCTCGGCCGACAATTCCGCCGCGCGCGAACGGACCGCGGGCGTCAGCAGCAACTCGCGGCACGGCGGAGCCCACAGCCGCGGCACCTGGTCGATCGTCCGCTGGTCGGCGACCGCGAAGGTGCGGATCTCCTCGACCTCGTCGCCCCAGAACTCGACCCGGGACGGGTGCTCGTCGGTCGGCGGGAAGACGTCGAGGATGCCGCCGCGCACCGCGAACTCGCCCCGCTTGGTGACCAGGTCGACCCGGGCGTATGCCATGTCGGACAGCCGCCGCGCGACCCCCTCGAGCTCGGCCTCGCCGCCGGCCGTCAGCTCGACCGGCTCGAGGTCGCCGAGGCCCTTGAGCTGGGGCTGCAGCACCGACCGCACCGGTGCCACGACGACCTGGACCGGGTGGTCGCCGGGGTGGGCGAGCCGTCGCAGCACGGCCAGCCGCCGGCCGACCGTGTCGGAGCGCGGGGACAGCCGCTCGTGGGGCAGCGTCTCCCAGGACGGGAAGACCGCGACCCGGTCGGGGCTGAGCAGGCAGCCGAGCGCGTCGGCCAGGTCGTCGGCCTCGCGGCTGGTGGCGGTGACCGCCAGCACGGGACGGCCGGCGCCGCCGATGTCGGAGCCGCCGGCCACGGTGGCGACCACGAACGGGCGCAGCGCGGCGGGCGCGGTCAGGTCGAGCGAGTCGGAGTCGACGAAGCTTTTGCGCGCCAGGTCACGGGCACGCGAGAGGCCCCGGTCGCGCAGAGCGGCCGGGATGAGGCCGGCGAGTTGCATGGGGATCCCCCGAGACACGTCTTTTAACCCCAGCGCCCAAGAGGACGGGGGTAGGGGACCAAGTCTAGTCCGGCCTCCCGACCTGTCGGAGTCGGACAACGCGTCCGACATAACCGCATAAAAGCCGTGAATAGTGCCGTTCCTAAATGAGTCTCTGGGGAGGCAACGTGCGGATACTGCTGCTCGTTACGGCGTTCAACGGATTGACCCAGCGAGTGTGGTGCTCGCTGCGCGAGGCCGGGCACGACGTCGGCGTGCAGCTGGCCACCAGCGCGGAAGACATGATCGAGGGAACGCGGGCCGCCGACCCCGACCTGATCATCTGCCCGTTCCTCAAGGACCGGGTCCCGGCCACGGTCTGGCAGCGGTGGCGGACGATCATCATCCATCCCGGCCCGGTCGGCGACCGCGGACCCTCCTCGCTCGACTGGGCGATCACCGAAGGCGCCCGGCAGTGGGGCGTCACCGCACTGCAGGCCGTCGAGGAGATGGACGCCGGGCCGATCTGGGCCACCCGCACCTTCCCCCTGCCGATGGCCCCACCCCGCAAGTCGTCGCTCTACAACGGGCCGGTCGCCGACGCCGCGATGGAATGCGTCCTCGAGGTCGTGAAGAAGGCCGTCGACCCCGAATTCACCCCGATCCCGGCCGAGCGGATGCCGACCGAAGCCCTCCCGCCACAACCCGAACTGCGGAAAGAGGGCGGCGCCCGGCTGCGGCCGCTCATGCGGCAGGACGACCGGGCCTTCGCCTGGACCGAACCGACCGAGCACATCGTGCGGCGGATCCGGGCCGCCGACGGCTCCCCCGGCGTACGCACCGAGATCGCCGGGCTGCCGGTCTTCGCGTACGACGCACACCCCGGACTGCACCGGGGCGGACGGCCGGGCGAGCTGATCAGCCGCCGCCAGGGTGCGGTGCTGGTCGGCACCGGGGACGGCAGCATCTGGCTGGGCCATCTGCGGTCGGCCGAGAAATACCGGAACATCAAGCTCCCGGCGACCACGCTTCTCGGAGCGCGGCTCCGCGGCGTACCGCACTCGCCGCTGCCGCCCGGCAGCGAGCCGGAATCACCGGGCGCCTATCGCCAGATCCGTTATCGCCGCAGCGGCCGGGTCGGATGGCTGGCCTTCGACTTCTACAACGGCGCGATGGCGCCCGGGCACTGCCGGCGGCTGCTCGCCGGGCTGAAGTACGCGACCGCCCAGGACACCGACGTGCTGGTGCTGCGGGGCAGTACGGACGCGTTCAGCAACGGCATCCACCTCAACGTGATCGAGGCGTCGACCGACCCCTCGGGGGCGGCGTGGGCCGCGATCCGGGCGATCAACGAGGTGTGCCGGGCGATCATCACGTGCAGCCGGCAGGTCGTGATCGCCGGCTACGCGGGCAGCGCCGGGGCCGGCGGGGTGATGCTCGGGCTGGGCGCCGACATCGTGGCCGCCCGCGAGGGGATCGTGCTCAACCCCTACTACGACATGGGGCTGTACGGCTCCGAGCTGCACACCTTCACGCTCCCCCGCCGGGTCGGGCCGGAGCAGGCGCAACGGCTCATCGACGAGAAACTGCCGGTGAGCGCGTCCGGGGCGGCGACGATGGGTCTCGTGGACGAGGTCGGGCCGCGCCATCCCGACGCGTACGGGGAATGGCTGACCGCGCTCGCCGAGCGGCAGAGTGACCCCCGCCTGGCCCGCGTCCGCCGCGCGGCGAAAGCCAAGCGTCTCGCCGGCGAGCGGGTGCCGCTCGAGGTCTATGAGGCCCGTGAGCTGGCCGAGATGAGCCGGGACATGTTCGGCGATCGATCCGGGTTCGCGGCCGCCCGGCGCGACTTCGTGACCAAGGCCCGCCCGGGTGCGACCCCGCCGCGGCTGGCGCTCCCGGTGAAGGGAAAAGTCGTGCCGGTCGCCCGCGTCCGCCCGGCGGTGCCGATCTCGGCCTGAGGTGAGACCCGAGGTGAGAAGTGCCTCAATTCACCCCCGCTTGAGGCGACGCCGATACGATCGGCGCAGTCGGGACAGCGCAGTCCTGGAGCACCTGATCGCGAAGGAGCGCCCCGATGACCGACCAGCACGGCCACCTAGACCCCGATAGCCCCGACGCGGCGCTGCGCGCCGACATCCGGCGCATCGGCACGCTGCTGGGCCAGACCCTTGCCCGCCAGGAAGGCCGGCCGCTGCTCGACCTGGTCGAGGAGGTCCGCGCCCTGGTCCGCCAGGACGCCGAGGCCGCCGCCGACCGGCTGGCCGCGATGGACGTCACGACCGGCACCAAACTGGCCCGCGCGTTCTCCACCTACTTCCACCTGGCCAACATCACCGAGCAGGTCCACCGGGCGCGCGACCTGCAGCGACGCCGGGCCCGCAACGGCGGCTGGCTCGACCAGGCGGCCAAGCTGATCGCCGAGCAGGGCGTCCCGTCGGACGAGATCGCGGCGGCCGCCCGCCGGCTCGCGATCCGGCCGGTGTTCACCGCCCACCCGACCGAGGCGGCCCGCCGCTCGATCCTCTCCAAGCTGCGGCAGCTGGCCGACTCGCTCGACGCCGAGGCGTCCGCCGCGGTGCTCTACGGCGCGTCCGACACCAGCGCCACGACCCGGCGCCTGGCCGAGCTGATCGACCTGCTCTGGCAGACCGACGAGCTGCGGCTCGACCGGCCCGACCCGACCGACGAGGCCCGCAACGCGATCTTCTACCTGCGCGACCTCTACGCCGACGCGGCTCCGCAGGTGCTCGGCGACCTCGCCGAGACGCTCCGCCAGCTGGGCGTCGAGACCTCGCCGACCAGCCGCCCGCTGACCTTCGGGTCGTGGATCGGCGGCGACCGCGACGGCAACCCGTTCGTCACCCCGGCGGTCACCCGCGACGTGCTGATCATCCAGCACGAGCACGGCATCCAGGCCACCGAGAAGGCGATGGACGCGCTGATCGACGAGCTGTCGGTCTCCCGGCGCCTGCGCGGCGTCTCCCTCGACCTGGCGGCCTCGCTGGCCAAGGACCTCGACGA
This sequence comes from Actinoplanes sp. NPDC051411, assembly GCF_040682075.1. Classification (NCBI taxonomy): domain Bacteria; kingdom Bacillati; phylum Actinomycetota; class Actinomycetes; order Micromonosporales; family Micromonosporaceae; genus Actinoplanes; species Actinoplanes sp. NPDC051411. The sequence continues at coordinate 45,125 of NZ_JBFBAD010000022.1, forward strand.
CCTGCCCGAGGTGGCGCCCCGGTTCCGGCGCACCAACGCCGAGGAGCCCTACCGGCTCAAGGTCCGGGCGATCAAGGCGAAGCTGGCCAACACCCGCAAGCGCCTCGACCAGGGCACGGCCCACGTGCCGGGCCGCGACTACCTGGGCAGCGACGAGCTGATCAGCGACCTCGAGCTGATGCGGGCGTCCCTGGCCCGCAACTCGGGCCAGCTCACGGCGGTCGGCGTGGTCGCGACGGCGATCCGTACGGTCTCGGCGTTCGGCCTGCAGCTGGCGACGCTCGACGTGCGCGAGCACGCCGAGAAGCACCACGAGGTGCTCCAGCAGATGTACACACAGGTCGGCGAGGTCGACGACTATGCCGCGCTCGACCGCACCCAGCGCACCAAGCTGCTGGCCGACGAGCTGACCGGCCGCCGGCCGCTGTCCGCGCTCGACACGCCGCTGACCGACTCGGCCCGCAAGACCTTCGACGTGTTCAACACGATCCGGGAGGCCCAGGACCGGTTCGGCATGGACGTCATCGAGTCGTACATCATCTCGATGACCCTGGGCGTCGACGACGTGCTGGCCGCGGCCGTGCTGGCCCGCGAGGCCGGCCTGATCGACATCCACACCGGCCGCGCCCGGGTCGGCATCGTGCCGCTGCTCGAGACGCCGGCCGAGCTGGACGCCGGCGGTGACCTGCTCGACGAGATGCTGTCGCTGCCGGCCTATCGCGAGATCGTCCGCGCCCGGGGCGATCTGCAGGAGGTCATGCTCGGCTACTCCGACTCCAACAAGGAGGCCGGGATCACGACCAGCCAGTGGCGGATCCACAAGGCGCAGCGGTCGTTGCGTGACGTGGCCGCCCGGCACGGCGTGCGGTTGCGGCTCTTCCACGGTCGGGGCGGGACGGTCGGGCGGGGTGGTGGCCCGACGCACGAGGCGATCCTCGCTCAGCCCTACGGCACGCTGGACGGTGCGATCAAGGTGACCGAGCAGGGTGAGGTCATCTCCGACAAATACACCCTGCCGGCGCTGGCCCGCGAAAACCTCGAGCTGACTGTGGCCGCCGTTCTGCAGGCGACCCTGCTGCACACCTCGCCGTCGGTCGACCCTTCGCAGTTGGCCCGGTGGGACGCCACCATGGACTGCGCCTCCGACGCGGCGTTCGGGACATATCGGGCCTTGGTCGAGAACCCCGACCTGCCGGCCTACTTCTGGGCGGCGACCCCGACCGAACTGCTCGGCCAGCTCAACATCGGGTCACGGCCGTCCAAGCGGCCCAACGCCGACGCCGGACTCGGCGGCCTGCGGGCCATCCCGTGGGTGTTCGGGTGGACGCAGACCCGGCAGATCGTCCCCGGCTGGTTCGGCGTCGGCTCGGGCCTCCAGGCCGCCCGCGAAGCCGGGCACACGCCGGTCCTGACCGAGATGCACGAACACTGGGAGTTCTTCAAGACGTTCCTCTCCAACGTCGAGATGATGCTCAACAAGACCGACCTGAAAATCGCCCGCCGCTACGTCGACACCCTCGTCCCGGCCGGCCTGCACCCCATCTTCGACACGATCGAAGAGGAATACGACCGCACGGTCCGCGAGGTCCTCGCCATCACCGGCGGCAACGACCTGCTCGACGCCCAGCCCGAACTGAAGCGCACCCTGGGCGTCCGCGACACCTACCTGGAGCCGCTCCACCACCTCCAGGTGGCCCTGCTGCGGCAATACCGCGACCTGGGCGACACCGAACGCCAGCTGGCCACGGCACCGGGCGCCCGGCGGGCCGCCTCCGACTCGACAGCCCTCGAACGGGCCCTGCTCACCACCGTCAACGGCATCGCCGCCGGCATGCGCAACACCGGCTGAGCTGCCGCTTCACCTCGGCGCGGCGTCCGCTTCCGGCGGACGCCGCGCCTTTTCCGTACGCGGGGTGCGCTCGCCCCACCACTACGGTGGACCGATGCCGGATGATCTCGTTCTGCGGCTCGACCGCCCGACCGCCGAGAACCTCTACGTGGTCCTCTACGAGCACGGCGAACACCTCGCGGCCGGCGCGCCGATCACCCCACTCGGCCCGAGCGAGTCCGCGAGGCTCGGCCGCCTGATCGCCGACCTGGGCCACGCCCTCGGGCGGCGCTGCTCACCGTCCTGCGACCACGCGCGGGGAGAAGACATCGACTGAGTTTCTGCTCGCCTCGCCGTTCACGAGTTGAGGGCGATCTCCGTCTTCGTCACCTGCAGGTCGGCGGGGACCACCCCGTACGCCCGGAGCGCCGTCGACACCCGCGCCGCGACCGCCGGCGCCTCGTCGACCGGGCAGCGGGTCGACAGTTCGACCAGGTCGGAGCCGTCCGGGTAGCGCCAGCGTTCCGCGGTCAGGCCGCCGTCGAAGCCGCGCAGCTTGACGTTCTGGCAGCGTACGTCGATCGGCCCGAACACGGTCAGGTCGCCGAGGGCGACCGCCGGGGCGTACTGCGTGAGGAGCCGCCGCTGGCGGGGTGAGAGGAGTTTGGTCAGCGGCCGCCCGGCCGCGACCGTGCGCGACACCTGGCCGCGGGCCAGCCGTTTCTTCAGCGCTCCGGAGCACACCGAGTGGCCGGGCAGCGCGTCGATCTCCATCCGGAAGCAGTCGGCGTGGCGCAGCCAGCCGGGCACCCGGCCCGGCACGACCGGCCGCAGTTTGACCACCGCGTCGTCGCGCCGGCGGGCCCGGTCGCGGAACCGGACGATCACCCCGAGGCGATAGAGTGCCAGGTCAGGCGTGTCGAGGAAGTAGATGCGGCGGGTTGGCCCGCGGTCGCGGTCGAGGCCCAGCGAGCGGCTGCCCTTACGGTGCACGACCAGCTTCAGCTCGACCTGGTCGACCTCGTCGGCCAGCGTGTGCAGCCGGTCCGGCTGCCAGAACCCCGTCGTTGTCACGGCCCCACTTCCCTCGTAGCCCCGGCCGGGCCGCATACCCTCGTCCACCTTCCGTTAACCCTAGAGCAACGCGGAATTCTCCCAACGTGGCCCGGGCCACGCCCGCGGGGCGGCCGGATACCGTACTGGGGTGACGAACCTCCGGAAGCAGATCCTCGACGACCTCGGCGTGCGGCCGTCCGTCGTCCCCACCGACGAGATTCGGCGCCGGGTCGACTTCCTCAAGGACTATTCGCGCGCGTCCCGCACCGAGGGCTTCGTGCTCGGCATCAGCGGCGGGCAGGACAGCACCCTCGCCGGCCGGCTGTGCCAGATCGCGGCCGAGGAACTGCGGTCGGAGGGTCACGCCGCGACGTTCGTCGCGGTCCGTCTGCCGTACGCCGTGCAGGCCGACGAATCCGACGCGCAGATCGCGCTCGACTTCATCTCCCCGGACCGCTCGATCGTGGCCAACGTCAAGCCGAGCGCCGACGCCTTGGCCGCCGAGGTGGCGCGTGACCTGCGCGAACCGCTGCGCGATTTCGTCCGCGGCAACATCAAGGCCCGCGAGCGCATGGTGATCCAGTACGCGATCGCCGGTCAGCTCAACCTCCTCGTCGTCGGCACCGACCACGCGGCCGAGGCGGTCACCGGCTTCTTCACCAAGTTCGGCGACGGCGGCGTCGATGTGACCCCGCTCACCGGCCTCAGCAAGCGCCAGGGCGCCCAGCTGCTGCGGGAGCTCGGCGCGCCGGAGTCGGTCTGGCGGAAGGTTCCGACCGCCGACCTCGAGGACGACCGGCCCGCGCTCCCCGACGAGGTCGCGCTGGGTCTCACGTACGCCCAGATCGACGACTACCTGGAGGGCGCCGACGTGGCTCCCGAGGTGGCCGAAAAGCTGGAGTCGATCTATCGCACGACCCGCCACAAGCGCACGGTCCCGGTCACCCCGCTCGACGACTGGTGGCGTAACTGAGAGTGAGCTGAGAACCCTCGGGGCGCTCTCAGGGTTCCACCTGATCCGGCAGGGTGCGGGTGGTTCCTAGGCTAGGCCTGTGACCATCATCGCGACTCAGGCGCTGACGAAGACGTACGGCGGCGGGGTGACGGCTCTCGCCGACCTGACCGTTGACGTCGATGCGGGCGTCATCGGGCTCGTCGGCGCCAACGGCGCCGGTAAGAGCACCTTCATTAAAATCATGCTGGGCCTGCTCGCACCGTCCAGCGGGTCGGTCCGGGTCTTCGACCTCGATCCGGTCTCGCAGACCGACAAGGTCCGGGCCCGTGTCGGATACATGCCGGAGAACGACTGTCTGCCTCCGGACGTCTCCGCCTCCGAGTTCGTCACCCATCTGGGCCGCATGAGTGGCCTGCCCCGCACCGCGGCCCGCGAGCGTGCCTCCGAGGCCCTGCGGCACGTCGGGCTCTACGAGGAGCGCTACCGGCAGATCGGTGGCTACTCGACCGGCATGAAGCAGCGGGTCAAGCTGGCCCAGGCGCTCGTGCACGACCCCGATCTGCTGCTGCTCGACGAGCCGACCAACGGCCTCGACCCGGCCGGCCGCGAAGCCATGCTCGCCCTGGTCCACCGGATCGGCACCGAGTTCGGCATCTCGGTCGTCGTCTGCTCCCACCTGCTCGGTGAGGTCGAGCGGATCTGCGACTCGCTGATCGCGATCGAGGGCGGCCGGCTGCTTCGCGCCGACCGCATCTCGGCGATGACGACCGCCTCCGACGTTCTCGCGGTCGAGGTCAGCGAGGGTACGGACGAGTTGGCCGAGTCCCTCACCAACCACGGCCTGGCGGTCAGCCGGGAGGGGCGCCTGCTGCTGGTGCCACTCACCTCGGACGACTCGTACGACCAGATCCTGCGGGTCGTGGCCGATCTGGACCTGCCGCTGCACCGCCTCGACCAGCGACGCCACCGGGTGGCCGAGCTCTTCACGACGAAGGAGACGGCCGATGTCTGAGGCCGGCGTCATCCATGACATCGGATACCAGCGGTACGAGGGTCCGAAGCTGGGCCGGGGCGCGCTGTTCGGCTCGCTCTACGTGCACGGCATCCGGGCCTCGTTCGGTCTCGGCCGTTCGGCGAAGGCCAAGATCTTCCCCTGGCTGGTGGCGGGCATCGGCCTGCTCATCGCCGTGATCGACGCCGGGGTTAAGGCCAAGGCGAACATCACGCTGTTCGACTACTACCAGTTCGACGAGACGATGGGGATCCTGGTCGTCTTCTTCGTCGCCATCATCGCGCCCGCCCTGGTCTCCCGCGATCTGCGCGCCGGGGTGCTGCCGCTCTACTTCAGCCGCCCGGTGCGCGCCTCCGACTACGTCATGGCCAAGGTGGCCGCGCTGATCAGCGCGGTGTGGCTGTTGCTCGGCGTACCGCAGCTGATCATGTTCCTGGGCGCCGCCTTCACCACCAAGACCGGGATGAAGGGCGTGTGGCACGAGGCCGGAAACCTGCTCCCGGGCTGGGGCTACAGCGTGCTGTGGGCGGTCCTCTTCTCGGCCATCGGCCTGCTGATCGCCTCGGTCACGGGCAAGCAGGCGTTCGCGGCCGGCGGCATCGTCGCCCTCTTCGTGGTGACCACCCCGATCGTCGGGGTGCTGAGCATCCTGCCGTCCGAGACGTCGCGCAACCTGGCCGGCCTCGCCAGCCCGGAGACCCTGGTCGGCGGCATCAGCACCTGGCTGCGAAACAAGCCGAACGCGGGCATCGACATCGGAAGCTTCGGCCCGATCTACGGCATCGAGTTCGTCTGCCTGGTCGCGGCCCTGTTGCTGCTCCTGCTGGCCCGCTATCGGAAGGTGGCTTCCCTGTGAGCACCGTCGATCTGCAGAACGTCTCCCGCTGGTACGGCAACGTGGTGGCCGTCAACGACATCACGATGAGCCTGGAGCCGGGCGTCACCGGCCTGCTCGGTCCGAACGGGGCCGGCAAGACCACCGTGCTGCACATGATGGCCGGTTTCCTCAGCCCGTCCCGCGGCACCGTCACCATCGACGGATCGCCCACCTGGCGCAACCCGGGCATCTACCGCACGCTGGGCCTGGTCGCCGAGCGCGAGGCGGTGCACGGCTTCCTGACCGCCCGCCAGTTCGTCACCGCGTGCGCCAAGATGCAGAAGCTGCCCGACCCGGCGGCCGCCGCCGACCGGGCGCTGCGCCTGGTCGAGATGACCGACGCGCAGGACCGGCGCATCGAGACCTTCTCCAAGGGCATGCGCCAGCGCACCCGGGTCGCCGCCGCGCTGGTCCACGAGCCGCAGGTGCTGCTGCTCGACGAGCCGTTCAACGGCATGGACCCGCGCCAGCGGATGCACATGATGACGCTGCTGCACAAGCTGGGCGAGCAGGGGCACACGATCCTGTTCAGCTCACACATCCTGGAGGAGGTCGAGCAGCTCTCCGGCCTGGTCCAGGTCATCGTGGCGGGCCGTCTCGCGGCCTCCGGCGACTACCGCAAGATCCGCCGGCTGATGACGAACCGGCCGCACGTCTTCGCCGTACAGAGCTCCGATGACCGCCGCCTGGCGGTCGCCCTGATCGGCGAGAAATCCGTGAGCGGCGTCGAGATCGAACAGACCGGTCTGACCGTACGCGCCAGCGACTACGGCAGTTTCACCCGCGCGCTCCCGCGCATCGCCCTGGGCGAGGGCATCCGGCTGCGCAAGCTGCTGCCGTCCGACGAGTCCCTGGAGAGCGTCTTCTCCTACCTGCTGGAGGCATGATGTCCACAGTCGCCTACATCACCGCCCGCGGCCTGTTCGGTCGCCGCCGGCTGCTCCTCCTGCTGCCCCTGCCGGTGCTGATGATCCTCCTGGCGGTGATCTGCCGGGCCAACGACGTCGCGCCGACCCAGTGGGGCCAGCCGGTCATCGTCGGCCTCGGCCTGGTCGTGGTGCTCCCCGTGACGTCGCTGATCGTCGGCACCGGCGTCCTCGGCTCCGAGGTGGACGACGGCACGATCGTCCACATCCTGACCAAGCCGCTCCCGCGGCGCGACATCATCTTCGCCAAGCTGCTGGTGGCGATCGTGGTGAGCGCGGTCAGCGCGGCCATCCCGCTGTTCATCGCCGGCCTGCTGGCCGACTCGGCCGCCTTCGGCCTGGCACTGGTGATCGGCGGCGTGGTCGGCGCCATCGCCTACTCGGCCCTGTTCGTGCTGCTCAGCCTGCTGAGCCGCCGCCCGGTCCTGCTCGGCCTGATCTACATCCTGGTCTGGGAGGGCCTGCTGGGCCGCTTCCTCAGCGGCACCCGGGTGCTCTCCATCGAGCAGTACGTGATCGCCCTGGCCGACAAAATCCATCCCACCGACATGCTGAAGGGCGTGGTCTCGATCCCGGTCGCCATCGTGATGAGCGCGATCTTCATCGTGGGCGGCACCCTCTACGCCATCCGCCGCCTCGGCTCCTTCAGCGTCGCCGGCGAAACCAGCTGACCCGCACGCCGGGCGCCGGGCCACGGCCCGGCGCCCTGGCCGCCCCGCTCGCCGAGCCGGACGCGGCCGGCTCGGCGGAACCGTTCGAGCGTCTCGTGTCGCTGAGGCTGTACGACGCCGTCCGGGCGGCGCACGCCGCGGCGAACGAGGCCCTGACCGATGCGAACGGGCTCGATGTCTTCACCGAGGCCGTCTCGCAGGGTGTGACTGCCAACCTCTGTGAGGCGCTGGTCGGCCTCGGCGGCGAGGCCGGGCACCCGTTCGAGTTGTCGCTGCGGCTGGCACCCTCGCGGCCGCTGCGGAGCGCCCCTTTCGCGCCGGTCCGTTTCCGGCGCGATCACCTCCCGGTCCTCTCGTCGGCCGCCCGGGAACTTCGGGAACGTGTGCCCGTGGAGGGAAACGTCGTCTCGGCCGTGCCGGGGGCGGAGTGACGGAGCGCGCGGCACCAACGCGCACTGTGATCTAGCGCACAGTGAGGCCACGCGGTTGCCGGTCAGGGCTGGAAGCTCTGGTCAGCGGGCGGTGACCGCCACCTGGAACATCGGCAGGTGGCCGAGGCGGCGGTAGGCCTGCAGGGCGGCCGGGGTGCTGTCGACCGACGAGTCCTGGCCCTTCTGGTTGTGCGGGGTCTCGAACTGCACCATCGCCTTGATGCGCGGGAAGCGGCGCAGCTCGGAGCCGAGATCGCGATAGAAGTCGACCTTGTAGCGGGTGTTCTTCGAGGACGACCAGACGCCCCATTCGGCGATCATCAGCGGCTTGTGCGGGTGTTCGCGGATGGACCAGTTGTAGAAGCCGGGCCAGGCCCGTTTGCCGCCCAGTTTGCGGTTCAGCACCTCGGCGAAGTCTCCGTGGCCGTAGCCGGGGGTGCTGTACGCGTACACGTCGAGGCCGATCCAGTCGACCACGTCGTCCCCCGGGTACATCTGGTCGAACCAGCTCTTGGTCGCGTGCGGCACGTACGCCATGTGCACCAGCACGGTGACCATGTTGTGCACGCCGTCGGCCCGCAGCCGCTTCACCACGTGGCGGTACATCGCGGCGTAGTCCCGGGCCGTGTAGCCCGAGCCGGCCTTCTCGCGGACGTCGTTCTCGCCCTCGTGGTGCACAGCGAAGAAGAACTTGTCGGGGAACGTCCGGCGGATGTGGACGGCCAGCCGGTCGAGGAACGCGTCGGTGCCCCGGTCGCCGCGGGCGATCGCGGCCCAGGAGGCGGCTTCCGGTTTCCAGTTGAGGAACAGGATGCGCGGCGCGCCTTTCTGGTGGGCGATCGCGATCTCCTGCGGCGTGGGGAACAGCCGGTGGATGCCGCCGTGGTAGGCGTGGTAGATCGCCTGGTGGCGCCCGGTTTTGCGTTCGAAGGCGGCCAGCGCCGAGGCGCCCCGCGACTCGGTGTGGGCGCCCGGCGCGACTCCCCAGAGGACGCCGCAGGTCGGGATCAGCTTGTCCGCGGTGTGGCAGGCCGATCGCGCCAGTACGGGCGGGGCGGGGACGGCCGGTGCGGAATGTGAAGGCCCGGGCGCGGCACCCGACGTGGTCGGAGCGGCGGCGTGGACTACGGGGTCGTCCCCCGCGCCCGGGCGTGTCAGAAGGGAGGGGGCGGCGAAACCACCGGTCGGCAGGGGCCCGACGGAGAACGGCGAGGGGCCGGGTGCCAGTAGGGGCAGGGCCACGGTCGGGTCACCCGGAAGGCCGATCTGCGACATCCCCCCGGTCCACGCCCAGGCGAGCGTGGTGACGGCGGAAAGAACGAATGCGACGGGTATCGCGGCGAAGTGGAGATGCCGGAAACGGCGCGGGCGACGACTCACGATCAGCCAGTATTGTGACTTTTATCCGATTTGTCCAATACCCGACGAGAAATCCGTCGTGGGGAGACCCGCCTCGACCTCGATCAGCAGGGCTGCAAAACTGTCTCCTAATCGGCCGCAAGGGGATACGACAGTGAATGGTTCGGTGCTGCCCGAGGATGTGCTGCGGGACGCCCCGTCGTACACGCCGCGCCCGCACGAGCTCGCCGACCTGGAGCTCCTGCTGAGCGGGGCCTACTCGCCGCTGACCGGGTTCCTCGGCCGGGCCGATCTGGCCGCGCTGCAGCGTCGCGGTCAGCTCGCCGACGGAACCCAGTGGCCGGTGCCGGTCACTTTGGAGCTGCCGGCCGAGCTGGCGAGCCGGCTCGACGCCGACGACCCACGACAACGCACGGTCGTGCTGACCGACCCCGAGGGCGCGCCGGTGGCCGCCCTCGAGCTCACCGACGTCTGGCCGATCGATCCGCAGCGCTACGGCGCCGGCGGCACGGTCCGCCGGATGGGCGACGGCGGGCACGGCCCGTTCCAGCGGCTGCGGCGCTCGCCCGAGGAGGTCAAGGCGCTGCTGCCGCCGGGCCGCGTGCTCGGCGTGATCGCCGACCGCCCGCTGCACCGGCCTCAACTGGCGCAGATCGCCCACGCCGCCCGCACGCTGGCGGCCCACCTGCTGATCCTGGTCCCGGTGAGCGGTCCCGGCCCCGACGGCCTGCCGCCCGAGGCACTCGTCCGGGCGATCTTCGCGGCCCGTGACCGGATGCCTCCGGCGACCATCGTCGCGGTCCCGCTGCTCACCCGGGGCGACGAGATGCGTGACGCGCTCCTGCGGGCGCGGGTGGCCGGGGCGTACGGCGTGACCCACGTGCTGTCGACCGGCGACATGCTGTCCGGCGCCGGCCTGCGGGTGCTGGTGCCGCGCGAGCTGGCGTACGACAACCGCGACGGCCAGTGGCGCTGGCGCGACGACATCCCGCCCCGCAACCGCCGGCTGGCGATGACCCCGGCCGAGATCGACGACCTGCTCGACCGCGGCTTCCCGCTGCCCGAGTGGCACACCCCGCCCGCGGTCGCCAAGGAGCTGGTCCGGGTGCGCCCGCCGCGCCGGCACCGCGGCCTGGTCGTCTTCTTCACCGGCTTCTCCGGTTCGGGCAAGTCGACGATCGCCCGCGGCCTGGTCGACTCGATGCGCGAGAGCGGCGACCGCACGATCACGCTGCTCGACGGCGACGTCGTGCGCCGTGAGCTGTCGGCCGGTCTCGGCTTCTCCAAGGCCGACCGGGACGCCAACGTGCGCCGCATCGGCTGGGTCGCGGCCGAGGTCGCCCGGCACCGCGGCATGGCCGTGGCCTGCCCGATCGCGCCCTACGAAAGCGCCCGCCGGGCCGCCCGGCGGATGGCGACCGAGGCCGGGGCCGGTTTCGTGCTCGTGCACGTGGCGACCCCGCTCGAGGTGTGCGAGCAGCGCGACCGCAAGGGCCTGTACGCCCGGGCCCGGGCCGGTCAGCTGCGCGGCATGACCGGTGTCGACGACCCTTACGAGGAGCCCGCCAACGCCGAGCTCACGATCGACACCACCGACATGTCGGTGCCGGAGGCGATCGAGGTGGTGCTGGCCTATCTGGTGGAGAGCGGCTGGGTGGAGCCCAAGTTGAGCTGACCCATCACGTAGGCGGGAGTGAGACGTTTACCCCTCCGGGGGCAAAGCACCCTCTCACTCCACCCCGGAAGGGCCGCCGAAACCGATGGAAGCGTCCGCCTCGTCCGCTGATGTCTCGCACTACCTAGGCGTCTTCCGCCGCCACTGGTGGATCGCGCTGCTGGCGACGGGGGCCGGGCTCGGAGCCGGAACGGCGCTGACCCAGGCGCTGCCGAAGGTCTACGAGTCGTCGACCTCGGTGCTCGTGCAGGCCGTCGACCAGGACACCAACGCCTCCGGTGGCCGCACCAAGGGCGCGGTCAACCTCGACACCGAGGCCCAGTTGGTCGGTTCGGGCGCGGTCGCGGTCAAGGCGGCCGAGCTGCTGCGGACCACCCGCTCGCCGATCGACCTGGCCAAGGACGTGTCGGTCGAGGTGCCGGCGAACACCACGGTCCTGGTGGTCAACTTCAAGGGCGGTACGCCGCAGGAGGCCCAGTCCGGGTCGCACGCGTTCGCCGAGGCCTACCTGCGCAACCGGCAGGAGACCGCGCAGGACGGCCTGAACCAGCAGATCAAGACGCTGAACGCCAAGGTCAAGCAGCTCACCACCACGCTGACCGGCATCAACGCGCGCCTGTCGCGGGCCGCCAAGGGCAGCCCGGACGAGAGCAACCTGCTGAGCCTGCGCAACAATTCGCAGAACCAGCTCAACTCGCTGACCGGCAAGCTGAACGAGCTGACCACGACCACGGTCGGCGCGGGCAGCATCATCAGCGACGCCCGCCTGCCCGACACGCCGACCAGCCCCAACCCGATGGTCAACCTGGCCACGGGCGGCATGGTCGGCCTGCTGCTCGGTCTGCTGCTGGCCTTCGCCCGGGAACGCTTCGACCGGCGCCTGCGCACCGCGGCGGACGTCCGCGACCGCGGCCGGATGCCGGTGCTGGCGGCCCTCGACGACCGGACCACTCCGCACTTCGACGACGTGCTGCAGCCCTACGGCGCGGGCGGCCGGGTCTTCAACCGGCTCCGCAACGAGGTTCTGGCCAGCCTCCAGCCGGGCGACCAGATCATCGTGGTGACCGGGGCGAGCCGCGGTTCGGCCGCGACCCTGGTGTCGGCGAATCTGGCCGCGGCGCTCGCGCGTACCGGAAGCAACGTCGTGCTGATCGGCGCGCACCTGCCGGACAGCGTGGTGGATGCCGCGCCTCTGGCGCGGATGTTCGGGGTCTCGGCGACGCCGGGCCTCTCCGAGCTGCTGGCCGGGCGGGTGAGCCTGGCCCGGGTGCTGCAGCGCACGCCGCGTATCCCGTCGCTGCGGGTGATCACCACCGGTGGTGCCGCCACCGCGGCCGGCCTGATGCAGTCGCAGCGGCTGCGCGACACCCTGCAGGCGCTGCGCGGGCAGGGCGGCTACGTGGTCATCGAGGCGCCGTCGACCAGCAGCAGCGCCGACGCGCAGGGTCTGGCCAGCCTGGCCGACGCGGCGATCCTCGCGGTCGAGCTGCGACGTTCGCGGCGCCCGGCCCTGCTCGACGCCGTCGAGCAGCTGCAGCGGGTGGGGACTCCGCTGCTCGGCGCGGTCGTGTTGCCGCGTCTGGCCCCGATCCGGGCGGCCGACGTGCACGGTCCGGCGGTGACGCTGACCGCGGGCATGCCGGTGGCCGGCGGCAAGCCGGTGCGCGACAACGACATGACCCAGCCGATGCGCTTCCCGACCGGCACGTTGTCGGCGGCGCAGAAGGAGGCCACGAGGGACAAGGGCCCGAAGGCTCTGCCCAGTCCGCATCCTCCGCTCGACGACACGGCGATCATCGACATGTCCGACGTGGTCAAGGCCGCCGGAAGCCCTGACGGCACCAAGGACGGCGACCAGCAGTGAGCCTTTCGGTCGCGGCCCCGGAGAAACCCGGCGGCCCGGCGGAGGACGGCAAAAAACGCGCGCTGCCCGCCTGGCCGGTCACCGTCGTGCTCACGCTCTATCCCCTGTGGTGGGCGCTCGGTCTCGGCGTACTCATCTTCGCCCTGGTCGCCGCGCCGATGCTGTTCCTTCTGCTGCGGCGCGCGGCCGCCGGGAGGCGGCTGCGCCTGCCACCCGGCTTCGCCTGGTGGGCGCTGTTTCTCATCGCGGTGGTCGTCAGCATCGGCGCCCTCGGCGCCGACCCGGCCGGGACGGTGCCCGGGCATGCGTCGGGCCGCCTGCCCGCCGTCGTGTTCCGGCTCGGGATGTACGCCGCCCTGACCGTGCTCCTGCTCTACGCCGGCAATCTGAAGGAGTCCGAGCTCCCGCGCAAGCGGCTGGTGCGACTGCTCGGCTGGATGTTCGTGGTGACGGTGCTGGGCGGCCTGCTCGGCATCGTGGCCGGGAGCTTCGAGTTCACCTCGCCGGTCGAGATGCTGCTGCCCGGTCACCTGCGCAACATGAGCTTCATCCAGTCGATGGTCCACCCCTACGCCGCCCAGATCATGGACCTGGTCGGCGGGGACCGTCCGAGGCCGGCCGCGCCCTGGGGTTACACCAACACCTGGGGCAACAACTTCTGCCTGCTGGCCGGCTGGCTGGTCGTGGCGGCCTGGCAGTCGGGCCGGGGCCGCACCCGGATGTGGGCGCTGATCTGTCTGGGCGTCTCGATCGTGCCGGCCGTGGTCTCGCTCAACCGGGGGCTCTGGATCGGCCTCGGCGTGCTCGCCCTCTACGTCGCCGCCCGCCTCGTGCTGGCCGGCCGGCTCTGGATCCTGGGCGTCGTCGCGCTGGCCGGGGCGGTGCTCGCGGTCGGCCTCGTCGCCACCCCGCTCGGCAACGTCGTCTCGGCGCGGCTGGACAACGGCAAGTCGAACGGCGTGCGCTCGTTCCTGATCGACAAGGCGCTGGACGGTTTCGCCGCGTCGCCGGTCGTCGGCTACGGCAGCACCCGGAACACGGCCGGCGGACGGCAGTCGATCACGGTCGGCGAGAGCGCGGGCTGCGAGCGCTGCGGCAACTTCACCGTCGGCGGGAACGGCCAGTTGTGGCAGCTGCTGTACGCGCACGGCGCGGTCGGCACACTCGGCTACCTCGGCTTCTTCCTGTTCGGCCTGTGGCGGTTCCGCCGTGACCGCAGCCCGATCGGCATAGCCGGCAGCGCCGCGATCGTCACCTCGTTCTCGGCGATGCTCTGGTACAACTCGCTCGTCACCCCTCTTGCCTTCATGGTCCTGGCATATGCGCTGCTCTGGCGAAATCAGGTAGTCCGACAAGAGGGGGAACAAGCATGAGCCCGGTCAAGACCGCACCGCCCGAGTTGACCGCCGGCGACGCGGCCCTGCGCACCCAGTACCTCACCGAGGTGCTCGACCTCCTCTACCCGCAGCCGTGCCGCACCGACGGCTCGCCGGGCACGCCGATCGCCGAATATCTGGTCGTCCCCGACGCCCGGCGGCCCCGCCTGCTGGTGCCGACGGTCTCGCGCCGCGTCGCGGCGGTCGCGGTCCGCCGGTACGCCGAACCACAGTCGCGAACCGCACGGTTCAAGCGCGACGCGGTCGTGGCCGCGCTGCGTACCGGCGCCTCAGGGGTGCTGCTGCGCGACAAGATCCGGGTGACCGGCCCGTTCTCGACCAGCATCGACGGCTATCTGAGCGAGGCGCTGGCCCGCGAGCTGGCGATCAGCATCCACATCGGACCGGCCCGGGCCAACCGCAAGCCGGTGCTGCAGCTGATCGGCCCCGAGGGCGACACGTTCGGCTTCGGCAAGCTCGGGACCGGCCCGCTCACCCAGCGGCTGGTGAAGGCCGAGACGGCGGCGCTGACCGCGCTCGGCAGCAGCGGCCTGACCAAGCTGACCGTGCCCCGGGTGCTGCACGCCGGGCAGTGGCAGGGCCTGCAGGTGCTGGTCCAGTCGGCGCTGCCGGTCTGGCTGCCCCGGGCCACCCTGACCCCGCGCCGCCTGGTCGCGGCCATGCTCGACATCGCCGGCTGCTGCGGCTACACGCAGGGCACGCTGGCCGCCGGGTCGTACTGGCACGAGCTGCGCCAGCGGCTGGCCGCGGTGGCCGACCGGCCCGAGGGCGCGAGTCTCGCCTCGGCCGCCGAGCTGCTGGTCAAGCACGCCGGCGAGACCGGCTTCCGCTATGGCGCGTGGCACGGCGACTGGGCGCCCTGGAACATGGCCAACGTCGACGACGCCCTGCTGGTCTGGGACTGGGAGCGGTTCGCGACCGGGGTGCCGCTCGGCTTCGACGCGGTGCACCACGAGCTTCAGCGGCGCATCCAGTCGACCGACGACGCCCGGGACGCGGTCGAGGCGACCGTGCAGCGGGCGGGCGAGCTGCTGGCCCCGTTCGGCGCTCCGGCCGAGGGCCGCACGCTGACCGCGCTGCTCTACCTGGTCGACCTGGCCACCCGTTATCTGACCGATCGCCAGGCCGAGGCCGGCGCCCGCCTGGGCGTGCTCGGAACCTGGCTGCTGCCGGTGCTGATCCGCCGGGTCGAGGAGCTCTGAGCACAGTGGACGTTCGCAAGGTTCCGGCGCCGGTGAAGCGGGTGGTCCACCTGGGCTCCCGCTCATACGGCCGGTTGACCGCGCCGAGCCGGATGACGCCGGCCTTCCTGATCTGCGGTGGGCAGCGCTGCGGCACGACCTCGCTCTACCGCGCGCTGGCCGGCCATCCGATGATCCTCAAGGCGGTGCTGCACAAGGGCGTGCACTACTTCGACGTGTCCTACGACCGCGGAATGCCTTGGTACAAAGCGCATTTCCCGCTGCAGCGGCACGCCGACCGGCTGACCGAGCGCTACGGCTCGCCGGCCCAGACCTTCGAATCGGCGCCGTATTACATGTATCACCCGCAGGCGGCCGCCCGGATCGCCCGCGACCTGCCCCAGACCAAGCTGATCGCGCTGGTGCGCGACCCGGTCGAGCGGGCGTACTCCCAGCATCACCACGAGGTGGCGCGCGGCTTCGAGACCGAGCGCGACTTCGGGGCGGCCCTGGCGCTCGAACCGGCCCGGTTGCACCGGCAGGAGGACCGGCTGGCCGAGGACCCGCGCTACTACAGCTTCGCTCATCAGCACCACGCCTACCGGGCCCGCGGCGAGTACGCCCGCTACCTGAGCGTGATGGCCCAGCACGTCGGCCGGGAGCGGATCCACGTGGTCGAGAGCGAGCGGTTCTTCGCCCAGCCGGCCGACGTCTACGACGAGATCTGCGACTTCCTCGGGCTGCCGACCTACTTCGAGCGGCCGGCGTTCGAGCAGCACAACGCGCGTCCCCGGCAGTCCGACATGGATCCGGCGCTGCGCCGCGAGCTGACCGCCCACTACCAGCGCCACGACGACGCCCTGGCGTCCTGGCTCGGGCACACCCCCGTCTGGCGTCGCTGATGACGGCCGTCCTCGAACGCGAGGCGACGAAGAAGGTCGCGCGCGGGGGCCTGGCCAACATGGCCGGATCGGCCCTGGCGGGGGGCGCCGGCGTCATCGTCACCTGGGTGGTGGCGAGGTCGCTCGGCACCGACCAGGCGGGCGCGTTCTTCGCCGCCACGGCCGCGTTCGTGCTGACCGGCGGGCTCGCCAAGCTCGGCACCCAGACCGGGCTCGTCTACTGGCCGGCGCGGCTGCGGGCGACCGGGCGCGACCACCTGGTCGGCGCCTGCCTGCGGACCGGCCTCCTGCCGGTGCTCGTGCTGTCGCTGCTGCTGGCCGCCGCCATGTGGGCGCTCGCGCCGGCCATCGCCCGCACCACCGCTCATCAGGCGGCCGGGGTGGTCGGCGCGCACACCGCCGGGCTCCGCGCGCTGGCTGTCTTCGTGCCGCTGCAGGCGATGACCGACGCCCTGCTCACGGCCACCCGCGGCTACAAGGCGATGCGCCCGACGGTGGTGCTCGACCGGGTGCTGCGCAGCGGGCTGCAGGTCGTGCTGGTCGCCGGCGCCGGGATCGCCGCGCTGTCGCTGCCCGTGTTCGCCACGGCCTGGGCGGCCCCCTATCTGCCGGTGACGGTGCTCGCCGCGTACGGATTGAGAAAGCTCTATCGCGCGAGCAAGCCGCCCGGAGTGACCACGACCCGCGCCGAGCGGAGCGAGGTGCGGCGGGCCTTCTGGCGTTTCACCGGGCCGCGCGCGCTGGCCAGCGTCGCCCAGCTGGCGTTGCAGCGGGTCGACGTGCTGCTGGTGGCCGCGCTCGGCGGCCTGGTGCCGGCGGCGATCTACGCCGTGGCGGGCCGCTTCGTGGTGCTGATCCAGTTCGCCAACCAGGGCATCTCGCAGTCGGTGCAACCCCGGCTGGCCGAGGCGCTGGCGACCGGCGACCGCGACGCGGCCAACCACCTCTACCAGACCGCGACCGGCTGGCTCGTGCTCGTCACCTGGCCGATCAACCTGCTGGTGATGCTGTTCGCGCCGGTCTATCTCCGGTTCTTCGGCGACGGCTACACCAAGGGCGTCCCGGTCGTCGTCGTGCTGGCCGGGGCGATGCTCGTCGCGACCGGCTGCGGCATGGTCGACATGGTGTTGGCGATGGCCGGCCGCACCTCGTGGAACCTGGTCAACGTGCTGGTCGCGCTGGCCGTCACGATCGGGCTCGACTGCCTGCTGGTGCCCCGGATGGGCGCGCTCGGCGCGGCGATCGGCCTGGCCTGCGCGATGGTCGCCAACAACCTGCTGCCGCTGATCCAGGTCGGCCGCGCGGTCGGCCTGCATCCGTTCGGCGCCGGCACCCGCGCGGCCGCGCTGCTGTCGATCGGCTGCTTCGGCCTTCTGCCCCGGCTGGCCACCGGCCTGGCCGGCGGCGGAACGGTCGGCCTGACCCTGGCCGTGCTCGTCGCGGTGCCCGCCTTTCTGGCCGGGGCCTGGCTGCTGCGCGGCCCCCTGGCTCTGGACGCGTTCAAACCCTTCGGGAAGAGGAGGACCAGTTGACCACGGACTACACCAAGGTGTTTCAGGACGCCGCGGCGGTCGAGAAGTACGAGAACATCACCTACGCGCCGGACAGCTATGCGTGGCAGATCAATCAGCGGCAGCGTGATTATCTGCGGGCGCTGGTGAAGCGGGAGTTCGGGCCCCGGGCCCCGGTGCAGCACGACTTCGCCTGCGGCACCGGGCGGGCGATCCGCACGCTGCACGGCATGGTCCGCGAGGCCCACGGCTACGACACCTCGGAAGAGATGATGGCCAAGGCGGCCGAGGTCGGCTCGCACGCGGTGTGGCACAAGGTGCCGATCGAGGGCCCGGTGCCCGAGCCGGTGCTGGCCGGTCAGCCGGTGCTGGTGACGATGTTCCGGCTGCTGCTCAATGTGGACGACGCGGTGCGCGACCGGGCGATGGCGTTCGCGGCCAAGGCGCTGCCGGACTCCAACGCGGGCCTGCTGGTGGTCGAGAACCACGGCAACGCCGGGTCGCTGCGGCACCTGCGGGCGCGGCGGCACGACGGCGAGCGGTGGTTCGCCGAGCTGTCGCACGAGCAGATCTACCGGCTGTTCTCCCGGCACGGGTTCGAGATCGTCGAGCGGCGCGGGTTCTCGATGATCACGCCGGGGCTGCATCAGAACCCGCTCGCCCGGGTGGCCGACGCGGCGGTTCGCCGCCTTCCCGGCAGCGATCAGTACGCGGTCAACGTCCTTTATGCGGCGCGCCGTGCGTAGGGCATTCTTGATCTTCACGGCGATGGTCCTGGTGCTTGCCGGCTGCTCCAGCCCGAAGAAGGCGACCCCGGCGCCGCCGCCCGATCTGTCGAAGAGACCCGCCGGCATCGCGATCAACCCCGGTCCGTTCGAGTCCGGCCCGTTCAAGGCGCCTCGTGAAGGGGCCTACGTCGGGGCCTGGATCAAGCCGGAGCAACTCACCCACGTCGGCCGCCTCGCCGCGGTGGACGACATGGAGTCGAGCCTCGGCCGCAAGCTGAAGATCGTCAACACGTACCGACGGTTCGAGCAGATGGTCGGCACGTCGTCGGACAAGGAGTTCCTGGCCCAGGGCGCGACCCTGATGGTCAGCTGGGCGACCGGCGACAACCGGTCCATCGTGGACGGCGAGCACGACGACCTCATCCGCAGGCAGGCCGAGGAGATCAAGGCGCTGCGCGTACCGGTGCTGCTGCGGATGCGCTGGGAGATGGACCGGCCCAACCTGCGGGCCACGATGTGGTCGGGCCCGGACTACATCGCGGCCTGGAAGTACGTGCGGAACATCTTCCGGACGGTCGGGGCCGACAACGTCAGCTGGGTGTGGTGCCCGACCGCCGAGGGCTTCCAGCGCGGCGACGCGGCGCCGTTCTATCCCGGCGACGACCAGGTCGACTGGACCTGCGTCGACGTCTACGCCGCCACCCAGTTCGAGCCGATCGGGCAGCTCATGGAGCCGTTCCTGCAGTGGGCGGCCCAGCACCCCAAGCCGATCATCATCGGCGAGTTCGGGGTGGCCAGATCGTGGGGATCGGCCGGGCGGGCGGCCTGGCTGTCCGACGCCGAACGGACCTTCAAGGCCAACCCCCAGATCAAGGCGGTGGCCTACTTCGAGTCCAATCCGGACGGTAACGCGCCCGACAAACAGTTCCAGCTGGCCGGCGACAAACCGGCGTTCAAGGCGTTCCACCGGCTGGTCACGGATCCGTACTTCAATCCTTGACGCTCTCCAGGAACTCCAGGCGATTGCCGTGGTCGTCCGCGCTGTGGAACCGCCGGTAGCCCGGGAAGTGGGGATCCCACTTGACCGGGCGACCGGCGGTTTCCAGTTTTCGCGCCAAAGGTTATTTGGTCCGGGCCCTCTGCACGGGGGCGCCGGCCAGCAGCCGCAGGGCGTAGGGCGCGTCGTGCCGCAGATAGCGGCCGGCCAGCCGGCCCGGCTCGGTGCCCAGCCGGTGCGCCCATTCCAGGCCGGTGCGCTGCATCCAGCGCGGCGCCCGGCCGACGTCGCCGGCCACGAAGTTCACCGCCGCTCCGCACCCGACGAACCACGCGTTCGGCAGCTCCGGCCGCAGCCGGTCGACGATCCGTTCCTGCTTCGGGAACCCCAGGCCGACGAAGACCAGATCGGGCTCGGCGCCGGAGACCTTGGTGCACAGGTCGGCCACCGCGCCGCGGTCGCGCTCGAAGCCGTACGGGGGGCAGAGCGCGCCCGCCACGCGGAGGCCGGGGCACGCGGCCGCCAGGCGATCGGCGGCCCGGGTCGCTCCGTCGGTCGCACCCTGATCGGCGGGTGACCCGCCGATGACGAAGATGGAGCGGCGGTCGCGGCCCAGTCCGGCCGAGAGCGACCAGATCAGGCTGCTGCCGGCGACCCGTTCCGGCAGCGGCGCCCCGCCGAGCTTGCTGGCCCAGATCAGCGGCATGCCGTCGGCCACGACCAGATCGGCGTCGTCGAGGAAGCGGCGCGCCTCGGGTTCCCGCTGCGCCCGTCTCAGGATGTCGATGTTCGGGGTGACGATGCGCCCGCCCCGGCCGCGCGTAAGCGCGTCCCGGACGATCGCCACGACCTCGGCCTCGGTGATCCGGTCGATGCCGGTGCCGTCCAGGTGCACGCGGTCGAAAGCCTCGATGCCCACCTAACGCCTCCTTCGGGACCATTCGCTCGTTATATGAGGCGAAACGAGCGAAGGCGGACCAAAGTGGCACGCGTGTTATTTCTGGGTGGATTAGGACGTAGCGGAACAACGCTCGTCGAACGTGTCCTCGGCGAGCTCCCGGGCGTGTGCGCCCTCGGCGAAGTAGTCCACCTCTGGCAGCGCGACATCCGCGACGACGAGCGCTGCGGCTGCGGCGCCCGGTTCTCGGCCTGCACGTTCTGGAAGCAGGTCGGCGAGCGCGCGTTCAACGGCTGGGCCAACGTCGACGTCGAACGGGTGCACGCGCTGCGCGACACGGTCGAGCGCACGCGGCACATCCCGCGCCTGGCCCGGGCCACCGACGTTCCCGACGACGTCCGCGAATACGCGAGCTACTACGGCCGGGTCTACACCGCGGCGGCCGAGGTCTCGGGCTCGCCGGTGGTGGTCGACTCGTCCAAGCATTCGGCGCTCGCCCACGTGCTGCGCTGGGCGGCCGACGTCGACCTGCGGGTGGTGCACGTCGTGCGGGACGCGCGCGGGGTGGCGTACTCGTGGACCAAGCGGGTCTCGCGGCCCGAGACCGACGGCACCGACGAGATGACCCGCTACTCCCCCGGCCGCTCGGCGCTGCTCTGGAACGCCCACAACGCCGCCTTCGGCCTGCTCGGCCGCCGCGGCGTCCCGGTACGCCGGATCCGCTACGAGGAGTTCCTGGCCGACCCGCGCACCGAACTGATCAAACTGGCCGACTTCGCCGGCCTGCGGCTGACCACCGAGGACCTTTCCTTTGTCCGGTCCGAGTACGCCGACCTCGGCGTCGGGCACAGCGCGGCCGGCAACCCGATGCGCTTCACCGTCGGACGCGTGACGCTGCGCCGCGACGACGCCTGGGTGCGAGCGATGCCCAGCTCGCAGCGGCGGCTGGTCGGCACGGTCTGCGGGCCGCTGCTCCGGGCGTACGGCTACCCCCTCTCGGCCCCCCTCTCGGCCCCCTTCTCGGCCCCACAGGAGGCGTGATGAACTGGCCCTCGGTCGGGGTGGTGATCCCCACCCGGAACCGGCCCGAACTGGTCCGCAAGGCGATCGCGGCGGTCCGCGACCAGCGCTACCCGGGCGAGCTGAAGATCCTGGTGGTCTACGACCAGACCGAACCCGACTATCTGCTCGCCTCCTCGTCGCCGGAGGCCGGCTCGGTGCCGGTGCTGGTGCTGACCAACTGGCGGTCCTCGGGGCTGGCCGGCGCGCGCAACACCGGCATCCTGGCCCTGGACACCGAGTTCGTGGCGTTCTGCGACGACGACGACCAGTGGCAGCCGGACAAGCTGCGGCGGCAGGTCGCGGCGTTGCTGGCCGAACCGGACTCCGAGTTCGCCACCTGTGCGATCGAAGTCGAGTTCGAGGGGCGTACGACCGCGAGGCTGGCCGGCGGCAGCCGGGTGACCGTCGACCAGCTCGCCCGCTCCCGCATGTCGATGCTGCACTCGTCGTCGTTCCTGATCCGGCGGTCGGCGCTCGCGCCGGACGCCATCGGCCTGGTCGCCGAGGACGCGCCGGGCAGCCAGAACGAGGACTGGGACCTGCTGCTGCGGGCCGCCCGCCGGGTGCCGATCGTGCACCTCGACGAGCCGCTGGTGCGGGTGCTGTGGGGACGCTCGTCGCACTACGCCTACGAGTACGCCACCAAGATCTCCTCGCTGCGCTGGATGATGCAGAGGCACCCGGAGATCAGCGGATGCCGGCCCGGAGCGGCGCGCGTCTACGGGCAGCTGGCGTGCTGGTCGGCGGCGACCGGCAATCGCAGCCAGGCCTGGCAGTTCAGCAAGGAGGCGGTGCGGGCGAACTGGAAGGAACCGCGGACCGCGATCGCTCTGGCCGCGATGACCGGCGCAGTCAAGGTCGAGAACGTCTTGTCGGCCCTACACAAGCGGGGTCGCGGTATCTGAACCCTCACTCTTTCGCCCATCCCCGATCGCAAGGTATTGTTCGGGTGTGTTCGAAAATGTGATCGGCCGCTGATGCTCGCTCAACAGCGCCAGGCGGCAATTCTTGACCGGGTCCGGGCCGCCGGCGGCGTCCGGGTCAGCGAGCTGGCCTCGGAGTACGGCGTCTCCGACATGACCATCCGCCGTGACCTCGAGTCGCTGGCCGACCGCGGCCTGCTGTCCAAGGTGCACGGCGGCGCGACCACGGTCAGCCCGGGCTCGGCCCACGAACCCGGCTTCGCCGCCAAGTCGGTGCGCCAGCGCGCCGAGAAGGCCGCGATGGCGATGCGGGCGGCCGCGCTGGTCTCGCCCGGCGACGCGATCGCCCTCTCGGCCGGCACCACCACCGCCGGCCTCGCCCAGCGCCTGGTCGACGTGCCCGCCCTGACCGTGGTGACCAACTCGATCCCGGTCGCCGACATCTTCTACCGCGCCGGCCGCCCCGACCAGACCGTGGTGCTGACCGGCGGCACCCGCACCCCGTCCGACGCGCTGGTCGGCCCGGTGGCGGTCGCCGCGATCGGCACGCTCCACCTCGACATGCTCTTCCTCGGCGTGCACGGCATGAGCGAGCGCGCGGGCTACACCACCCCCAACCTGATGGAGGCCGACGTCAACCGCGCCCTGGTCGAGGCGGCCGAACGCCTGGTCGTCCTGGCCGACCACACCAAATGGGGCACGGTCGGCATCTCCTCGATCGTCGCCCTGGAACGGGCCGATGTGCTGATCACCGACGACGGGCTCGACGAACAAGCCCGCGCGCTGCTCGACGAGACCGTGCCCGAGCTCGTGGTGGTGAGCGGGCAGTGACGTTCGCCTCGCGCCAGGCCATCCGCCTCTCGGACGGCCGGGAGCTCATCTACTTCGACGAGGCGCCGGCCTCCGGGCGCGCCTCGTTCCCCGACACCCGGCACCTGCCGCCACCCCCGCACACGTCCCAGCTGCGCTACGACCCGCTGGTCGACGAGTGGGTGGCGGTGGCCGCGCACCGCCAGACGCGCACCTTCCTGCCGCCGTCCGACGCGTGCCCGCTCTGCCCGTCGACGCCGTCGTTCGCCAGCGAGATCCCGGCGCCCTCCTACGACGTCGTGGTCTTCGAAAACCAGTTCCCGTCGTTCAGCGACCGCGTCGCCCCCGACGAGATCACCTCGCTGACCGAGCTGGTGCCGGTGCGGCCGGGCATCGGGCGGGCCGAGGTCGTGTGCTTCACCAGCGACCACAACAGCTCGTTCGGCGCCCTCACCCCGGCGCGCGTCCGCACGGTCATCGACGTGCTGGCCGACCGCACCACCGAGATGTCCCGGCTCACCGGGGTCGCCCAGGTCTTCCCGTTCGAGAACCGCGGCGTCGAGATCGGCGTGACCCTGCACCACCCCCACGGCCAGATCTACGCCTACCCGACGGTGCCGGCGCGAACCCGGTCGATGCTCACGGCGGCGGCCCGCTACCGCACGCGCACCGGCCACGACCTCTACACCGACGTCCTCACCGCCGAACGCAAGGCGGGCGTCCGCGTGATCGGCGAGAACGAGCACTGGACGGCGTACGTGCCGGCGGCCGCCCGATGGCCGTTCGAGGTGCAGTTGGCGCCGCACCGCAAGGTCCTCGACATCCCGGCCCTGTCCGACGCGGAACGGGACGCGTTCGGCCCGCTCTATCTCGACGTGCTCGGCCGCTTCGACCGGCTGTTCGGCAAGCCGATGCCGTACATCTCGGCCTGGCACCAGGCGGTGGTCGGCGAGGGACGCGAGCTGGGCTATCTGCACCTGCAGCTGTTCAGCATCCGCCGCGCCGCCGACAAGCTGAAATACCTGGCCGGCTCGGAGTCCGCGATGGGCTTCTTCGTCAACGACATCGTCCCCGAGAAGGCGGCCGAAATGCTCCGCGAGGCCTGAAGCGCGGGCTCCGGGATCAAAGGCCGAGGCGACGACGAGCCTCGGCCTCCCCTGGCGTCAGACCTCTTTGGCCAGGTAGACGCGACGGCCTGAATTTCCTGGCCAATCAGGACCCGGTGAACCTACAAAGATGTGCGGCTCTATGTCGACTGGACCGTCCTGGAGTGCCTCCAACTCGAACACCAAGTCCTCGACGTCCTCGTCGACATGCTGACCACGCTCACGCACGGCAATGTACAGATCGACTCGGTCGGCATTCAGTTGGAACGAGATAGCTCGCATTTCTTGAGAGACGAGTCCGAGCGCCGCCTGGACGAGGTCAAGCACCAACCTGTTCTCTCGCTCGAGAGCTGCTTCCAACTTCTCCAACCCTCCTAAGGCGTCTCGACCCGTTCCAAGACCCGGGCAGGCCCGGTCCACCGCCACGGCGTACGACCTGCACTACGTCTCAGGTTGCTGACGTGTAGACCTACCACGGCGTGGTCAGCCCGATCGCCGAGCCGATCCATGCCTCATGGGATCCGCGCGCCCAGCACCCGCATAGATGTGCAGGGTGCGCTCACCGCAGTGGCCGTGGCCGCCTTGCCCGCCGGCACCCTTGCTGTTCGACGACCGAGGCGACCTCACCGGGCTGGCGGGCACCGGGAACGCGACCGGCTGCGGGCTGGACGTCATCACCAACTACAAAGGACACGGCCCCTACGGGACCGGCCGACGACTTTTAGGGGCGGGGGGCCCGGGACAAGGCCCCCCGCGGGAAGGGACGGCAGGCGCGTCGACGCCTACTGGCCGGGCACGACGACGAGGGGAACCGAACGGCGCCCGGGACAAGGCGGCCGGCTCGGTGGGCGACCCCTCACTGTCGCGACCGTCATCCGTTCTGCATGAGAAACGACCCGTATAACCCCCGGTTACGGAAATAAACATGCAGAATGCCGCATAATTTCATGCATCGAGTGTCGGGGCGCCGGTCGGCGCGAGAAATGAGTAAAGGCCGCCATCGGCGGCCTTTACTTCCGACGGAAACGTCAGGCGAGCTTGCGGGCCAGGTTTTCGTCGAGGGCGTTCATGAACTCGTCGGTCGACAGCCACGGGGCGTCGCGGGAGATGAGGAGCGCGAGGTCCTTCGTCATCTGGCCGCCCTCGACGGTGTCGACGCAGACCTGCTCGAGGGTCTGCGCGAACGCGGTCACCTCGGGGGTGCTGTCGAGCAGGCCGCGGTGCTTGAGGCCGCCGGTCCAGGCGAAGATCGAGGCGATCGGGTTGGTCGAGGTCTTCTCGCCCTTCTGCCACTGCCGGTAGTGCCGGGTGACCGTGCCGTGTGCGGCCTCGGCCTCGACGGTCTTGCCGTCCGGAGTCATCAGCACGCTGGTCATCAGGCCGAGCGAGCCGAAGCCCTGCGCGACGGTGTCACTCTGCACGTCACCGTCATAGTTCTTGCAGGCCCAGACGTAGCCGCCCTCCCACTTGAGCGCGGCGGCGACCATGTCGTCGATCAGCCGGTGCTCGTAGGTGAGGCCGGCCGCCTTGAACTGGTCGGCGAACTCGGACTCGAAGATCTCGGCGAACAGGTCCTTGAACCGGCCGTCGTACGCCTTGAGGATCGTGTTCTTGGTGGAGAGGTAGACCGGGTAGTTGCGGGCCAGGCCGTACCGGAACGAGGCGCGCGCGAAGTCGCGGATCGACTCGTCGAAGTTGTACATGCCCATGCCGACGCCGCCCTGGGGGAAGTCGGCGACGTGGAACTCGATCGGCGCCGAGCCGTCCTCGGGCGTGAAGGTCATCGTGAACTTGCCGGCACTCGGCGCCACGAAGTCGGTCGCCTTGTACTGGTCGCCGTGGGCGTGACGGCCGATGATGATCGGCTTGGTCCAGCCGGGGACGAGCCGCGGCACGTTCGACATGATGATCGGCTCGCGGAACACGACGCCGCCGAGGATGTTGCGGATCGTGCCGTTCGGCGAGCGCCACATCTTCTTGAGGCCGAACTCCTGGACCCGGGCCTCGTCGGGGGTGATGGTGGCGCACTTGACGCCGACCCCGTGCCGCTTGATGGCGTTGGCCGCGTCGACCGTGACCTGGTCGTCGGTCTCGTCACGGTACTGAATGCCGAGGTCGTAGTACTCGAGGTTGACGTCGAGGTAGGGCAGGATCAGCTGCTCACGGATCTGCTTCCAGATGATCCGGGTCATCTCGTCGCCGTCGAGCTCCACGACCGGGTTCTTGACCTTGATTTTCGCCATCGGCCGGCGCTCCTCTCCGAAAACACACGCTTAAGCAGTACGAGCGTACTGCATAGGGTGGGCGCGGTGCGGACCAGGTACGCTAGTCACCCTGCGTTCGCCATATGCGTGTTCCGGCCTGTGGTACACATGGTTCATACACCCACATCGCGACCGCCCACGGAGCGCTCCACCTTGGCTGCCGAACCGTCGTTCTCCACGGAGTCCTGGCGCAAAAGTACCTATTGCGTCGGTGAAAGCCATTGTGTCGAGGTTGCCGATAACGGCTCCGTGATCGGCCTCCGAAACTCCCGGCAGCCGGAAATCACCCTGACGTTCGACGTGGCGGAATGGAGGATCTTCATCGAAGATCTCCGATCCGGAGATCTACTGCTCGATCGTCGTCCGGGGGCCTGAGAGTTCAGCTCCGGCGGGCGGGAAAACCTCATACGCCCGACTGGGCGCTCCGCCCTTCTTGGCCAGCAGGAATTCCTCGTTGACCAACTCGCGGAAACGATCGGCCGGGCTGCGCGCCGCCCCGCGCCGATGCCAGTCGCCGTGACTTTCCCAGAACAACCGCGGAATCTCGCTGTCAAAGAAGTTCTTCAGATACTCCCGCGCCTGCCGCTCGTCGATGCGGTGAAGTTCCCACGCCTGCGTCCACATCTTTATGAGCTTGCTGCAGTAGTAGAACAGATCTTCGTCGACGTCCTGCGGGGAGACCCGGGCGCCCCAGCACTGGCGATACTTCGGGTTCTCCATCGCCAGCGCGACCAGCTCCTCGTTGAAGCGCCCCAACGATTCCGCCCGCTGGGCGCCGTGCTGCCGGTATTGCAGCAGAACCGAAGCGGCCACCACGAGCAGGGCAATAGCACCCACGACCGCCGATGCGCCACCGTACGCCTGACCCACATCGCCGGCCACCGAATAGTCGCGATCAGGTGCGTAGATGGTTTCGAGGATGATCGGCGAGGCGACGACGACCGCCAACGTCGCCACGAATATGATCACCGATAGGGCAAGGGCGCCGGCGCCCGCAGTTCTGCTATCAGGCACCCGGAACGCCTGGAGTTCCCCAGCCGCCATCTCGACCCCCTGGACCAGCTAATTACAACCTTGCGGCCCGGCAGCCGGATTCACAGCTGCTCACTCATGCATAATCCCACCTCGCAACTACTTGCTACTTGGCAAGCTGCCGGGTCGCAAATTGCTCACCGAATCGCATGTTGCACAATTAAAGCGACGAACGACAAGCGCTGGAATGCAAATTTGCAATCCGGGCCGCCCAGGCTTCACACTCGGTCCTTATGCCGCTCACGCGCACGGTCGGACCGATCACCGTTACCGCCCTGCTCGACGCGGCCGGGCCGGCCTTCCTGACCCGCTCGGCGGCGTTTCCCGAGGCCACGGACGCCCAGTGGGCCGAAGCGGGCAGCTTGGACCCGGGCGCGGTGGCTGCCGACGGTTCCTGGTGGCTGTCCTTCCGCAGCTTCGCGATCCGGTACGCCGACGGCCCCGTGTTCCTCGTCGACGCCGGCGTGGGCCCGGCCGATTCGCTGGCCGCGTCGTACGCGCCGGTCCCCGGCCGGTTGCCGGCCGAGTTGTCGGAGGCCGGCATCGACCCGGCGGAGGTGACCGCGATCGTCCTGACCCACCTGCACGGCGACCACGTGGGCTGGGCGGTGCCGGACGACTCGCCGTTCACGAACGCGCGGGTCATCGCGCAGCGGGCGGATGTCGCCTCGTACACGGCGAACCGCGACCAGGCCGGGCAGTACGACCGGCTGATCGCCCCGCTCCGCGCGGCCGGCCGGCTGCAGGAGCTCGACGGCGGGCTGGTGCTGGCCCCGGGCGTACGCATCGTGCCGACGCCCGGGCACACGCCCGGCCACCAGTCCGTGTGGGCCTATCAGGGTTCGGAAAGCCTGCTGGTCACCGGTGATCTGCTCGTGCACGCGGTGCAGCTGGTCGACCCCGATGTGGCGTACGCCAACGACGTGGACCCTTCGCTGGCTCGCGCGACCCGCCGAGCCGTCCTCGACGACGTACGCACGCGAGGGTCAGCCCTGGCCGTCTCGCATCTGGGCACCGAGTTCCGCTAGCCCCCGCGTACGGAAAAGGCCGGGCCGACAACGGCCCGGCCTCCGTCGAACTCAGAGATCGGCGACGTCGGCCTGCTTGGCCCGGACGGCCTCGGCGGCCTCCTTGAGGCCGGCGATCTCGGCGTCGGTCAGCTTGTCCTCGACGACGCGCTTGATGCCCTGCGCGCCGATCTCGGCCTCGACGCCCAGGTAGACCCCGGAGATGCCGTATTCGCCGTCGACCCAGGCGCAGACCGGCATGACCGTGCCGGCGTCCTCGACCACGGCCTTGGCCATGCGGGCCGCGGCGGCCGACGGGGCGTAGTAGGCCGAGCCGGTCTTCAGGAGGGCGACCACCTCGGCGCCGCCGTTGCGGGTGCGGACGACCAGCTCCTCGATCTTGTCGGCCGGGAGCAGGTCGGACAGCGGCTTGCCGTCGACCGTGCAGCGGGACGGGACCGGGACCATGGTGTCGCCGTGCGAGCCGAGGGTGAGCGCCTTGACGCTCTTGACCGGCACCGCGAGGGTCTCGGCGATCGAGTTGGTGAAGCGGGCGGTGTCGAGCACGCCGGCCTGGCCGAAGACCCGGTTCTTGGGGAACTGGGTGGCGAGCTGGGCGAGGGCGGTCATCTCGTCGACCGGGTTGGAGACGACGATGACGACGGCGTTGGGGGCGTACTTGGCGATGTTTTCCGCCACCTGGCGCACGATCTTGGCGTTGACCTCGAGCAGGTCCATGCGGCTCATGCCCGGCTTGCGGGGCAGGCCGGCGGTGACCACGACGACGTCGGAGCCCTCGATCGCCTCGTAGCCCTCGCCGTTGGGGCCGGTGGTGGCGCCGACGACCTTGGTCTCGAAGCCCTCGATCGGCCGGGACTGGTTGAGGTCGAGGGCGAGGCCGGCCGGTTTGCCGTCGATGATGTCGGTGAGCACGACGGTCTCGAAGACGTCGTATTCGGCCAGGCGCTGCGCGGTCGTCGAACCGTAGAAACCGGCACCGACGACGGTTACCTTCTTGCCCATTAGCTCTCCCACTTCCGTTTTTCCGGACCGTATCAAGCGGTGAACCCGGGGTTACCGGCCGGTCGGCCTGGGGTGGTCAAGGCGACACTATCGCTCCGTGAGCGGCGGCGAAGAAGCCGGCCTGAGCCAGGTCGATGCGGGCGCCGCGCAGGTCGACCTCGCGCAGTGCGATCCCGTCGAGGTCGGCGCCGCGCAGGTCGGCGCCGTCGAGCCGGGTTTCCTTGAGTCGAGCGTAGGCCAGGTCGGCGTCGCGGAGGTCGGCCCGGGTGAGGTCGGCGCCGGTCAGATCGGCCTCGCGCAGGCGAAGGCCGCGAAGCTTGGCGCCGGCCAGGTTCTGGCCGCGGAGGGCGACGTACGCCCAGTCGCCCCCGACGACGGTCAGCGGCCGCAGCCCGCAGTCGAGGAACTGGGTGCCGGTCAGTTTGCAGTCGGTCAGCGTGGTGTCGAAGAACGAGCATTTGCGGAAGGTCGAGTGCAGGATCGCCGTGTTTTCCACGACCGCCGCGTTGAACCGCACCCCGCCGAACGTGCAGTGGCTGAACACGCAACCGTTCAAGCGCGCCTCCGACCAGTCGACGTCGTGGAAGGCGCAGTCCTCGTAGCGGGCGTGCGTCACCTCCTCCAGCGCCCAGTCCTCGCCGGAGAAGGTGACGTTCTGCACCAAATCTTCCATCAGTGGTAGAAGTGCCGTGTTCCGGTCAGGTAGACGGTCAAGCCGGCTGCCGCGGCGGCGGCGATGACCTCGTTGTCGCGAATCGACCCGCCGGGCTGCACGACCGCCTTGACACCGGCCGCGATCAGCACCTCGAGCCCATCGGGGAACGGGAAGAACGCATCGGAGGCGGCGACGCTGCCGGCCGCGCGCGACGCACCCGCCCGCGAAACCGCCAGCTTGGCCGAGTCGACCCGGTTGACCTGGCCCATGCCGACGCCGACCGTGGCGCCGTCGTGGGCGAGCAGAATCGCGTTGCTCTTCACGCTGCGGATCGCCCGCCACGCGAACGCGAGATCGCCGAGCACCTCGGGCGAGGCCGGCGAACCGGTGGCCAGCGTCCAGGCGGCCGGGTCGTCGCCCGGCGCGTCGACGCGGTCGGCCATCTGCACCAGCACGCCGCCGCCGACCTGCTTGAACTCGGCCGGAGGCGGGTTCCACGCCGGGGCGGTCAGCACGCGCAGGTTCTTCTTCTCGCGCAGCAGCTCGAGCGCCGCGTCCTCGAACGACGGCGCCACGATCACCTCGGTGAAGATCTCACCGAGCTGCCGGGCCAGCTCGACGGTCACCTCACGGTTGACCGCGATGACGCCGCCGAACGCCGAGACCGGGTCGCACGCGTGCGCCTTGCGGTGCGCCTCGGCCACGTCGGCGCCGACCGCGATGCCGCACGGGTTGGCGTGCTTGATGATCGCCACGCACGGCTCGGCGAAGTCGTTGGCGCTGCGCCAGGCCGCATCGGCGTCGACGTAGTTGTTGTAGGACATCTCCTTGCCGTGCAGCTGCTCGGCCTGCGCGAGCCCGGCCGGCGCGCTGGGGTCGAGATAGAGCGCGGCCTGCTGGTGCGGGTTTTCCCCATAGCGCAGCGTGTTTTCGCGCCGCAGCGCGATGCCCGCGAACTCGGGCCACTCCTGCTCGCCGACGAGAGTCGTCGTGGTCCAGTTGGCGACCGCGATGTCGTATTCGGCGATATCGGCGAAGGCCCGGGCGGCCAGGAGCTTGCGTTGCGCCAGCGTGAAACCGCCGGCCTTGACGGCCTCCAGCACGATTTCGTACGCCTCGACGGCCGTCACAACCGCAACCGACGCGTGATTCTTGGCCGCCGCGCGGACCATGGCCGGCCCGCCGATGTCGATCTGCTCGACGCACTCGTCGACGCTCGCGCCCGACGCCACGGTCCGGCTGAACGGGTAGAGGTTGCTCACCAGCAGGTCGAACGGCTCGATCTCGAGCTCGCGCAGCTGCTCGGCGTGGGCGTCGAGCCGCAGGTCGGCGAGGAGTCCGGCGTGCACGCGCGGGTGCAGCGTCTTGACCCGGCCGTCGAGCGTCTCCGGGAACCCGGTGAGCTCCTCGACCTTGGTCACCGGCACCCCCGCGGCCTCGATCGTGGCAGCGGTCGAGCCGGTGGAGACGATCTCGGCTCCGGCGCCGGCCAGCGCCTGGGCCAGCTCGACGAGGCCGGTCTTGTCGTAAACGCTCAGCAGCGCCCGCTTGATCGGGCGCCGGCCCTCGTCAGACGAACTCACGGGATCCGTACCTTCCTGTTCTCGATGGTCCAGCCCTCGCGCACCAGGCGGCCGACGTGGTCGACCAGTTGGGCACGCTCGGCCACCTTGATCCGCTCGGTCAGCGTCTCCTCCGTGTCGTCGTCGAGCACGGGGACGCTGACCTGGGCGATGATCGGGCCGGTGTCGACACCGGCGTCGACGAAGAAGAGGGTCGCGCCGGCGATCTTGACACCGTAGGCGAGCGCGTCGCGCGGGCCGTGGATGCCGGGAAACGCGGGCAGCAGCGCGTTGTGGGTGTTGACATAGCGGTCGCCGAACGCGGCCAGGAAGTGGGCACCGACCAGCTTGAGAAAGCCGGCCGAGATGACCAGGTCGGGCGCGTATGCCTCGACGTGCGCGGTGAGCGCCCGGTCCCACTCCTCGCGGGTCGCGTAGTCCTTCACCGAGTCGACGAAAGTGGGGACGCCGGCGGCCGCCGCGTGCTCGAGCCCGGCGATGCCGTCCCGGTCGGCCCCGACCGCGACCACCTCTGCCCCATAAGCGGAATCGCTGGTCGCGTTGATGAGAGCCTGTAGATTGCTGCCCGATCCCGAGATCAGAACGACCAGGCGGGCGGGGGCGGGATCGGTCACCCGAGAACCCTATCTCCCGCCCTCGGGCCGCCCCGTCGACGGGTCACACGACTATCTGGAGGTTTCCGTGTCCACTCCTCCCCCGCCTCCCCCGTACTACGGGCCTCCGCCGGGCGGCTACCCCGGTGGCCCGGCCGCGCCGCAGAACACGCAGGGCCTGGTCGGCATGATCCTCGGCATCGCGGCGATCCCGCTGGTCTGCTGCTGCGGGCTCGGGGTCCCGGCCGGCATCGCCGGTGCCGTGGTCAGCTGGTTGGGCCTGCAGAAGGCCAATCAGGGCCGGGCGACCAACCGCGGCCAGGCGATGGCCGGCCTGATCTGCGGCGGCATCGCGGCCGTTCTGGGCATCATCAGCTGGGTCATCCTGCTCGCGACCGGGCACTGGGAGGTCTGGTCGACGAACTTCTCCTGATCGGCCGTTCCGGACGGCCGCTCAGTTTTTCGGGCTGGGGCCGAAGAAGATGCGGCCGGCGGCGGCGCCGATCGTCGTCGAGACCGCGACCACGGCCGTGGCCACCAGCCCGACCTGCCACGGGTCGGGGCCGACCATGGCCATCCGCCCGTCGCCCAGCGAGCCGCTGGAGAAGACGCACATCAGCCCGAGCAGCACGCCGGCCACCGGGCCGGCCAGCAGCCCGCCGCCGAGCACCAGCGACCACGGCAGGTCGGCCGGCTTGGGCTGGTCTTTCCGGTCGCTGAGCGACCGCAGGATCATCAGCCAGCCGGCGGCGAGGCCGACCACGACCGGGATCGCCAGCAGGGCGATGCCGGCCGCGCCCATCGGGCCGTTGGGCAGGCCGGAGAGCAGCGGCAGGGTCGGCAGCGGGCCGGCCGTCACCTCGGTGAGCCGCACCGCCGAGCCGGTGCCGAGCGCGAAGCCCGGCCCGAGCAGATAGGCCGCCGACCAGACCACGCCGTTGGCGCCGTAGGCCAGGCTGACCAGCGTGATGCCGGCCTGCCCGGCGACGCCGGTGCGGTAGGCCGAGATCATGTCGGCCGCCGGGCCACCGCCGACCGCGATCGACAGGCCGGCCACCGCGGCGCCCGCCGCGAGCAGCAGGAGCGCCGCCACCATGCCGGTGCGGACCCCGTGTCGCAGCACTTGCGGCGCCCGCTGGGCCAGCACGCTCAGCGCGTCGGTGCCGCGCAGCGCGCCGAACAGGGCACCGGCGGCGCCGAGCAGGAAGAAGTTGATCGCGGCGTGGCCGGACGAGACCTCGGTGTGCGGCCCGTCGACGGCGAGCCCGGCCAGCGAGCCGAGCAGCGAATAGAACAGGCCGATCGCGAACCCGACCAGCAGCGCGTCACCGATCTTGCCGGAATGCCGGGCGCCGATGGCCCGGGTGACGTGCAGACCGGCGCGGTTGAGCCGCCACACGATCAGCGTGGTCAGCAGCAGCGGGGCCAGCCCGAGCGCGCCGATCGAGGTGCCGATCGGCACCCCGTGGCCGAGCAGCCAGCCGGCCAGCCCGGCGTGCGCGGCCCCGCCCAGCCCGCCCTGGCCCTCGATCGTGCGGGCCAGGCCGATCACCGCGGCGACCGGCAGATAGGACAGAAGGGCGGCCCAGATCGTCGCGAACGCGGCCGCGAGCGGCAGCGGGGCGCGACGTCTCTGCTCCGGGGACCGGCGCTGGCCGGGCACCTTGACCGTCTCGCGGTTGCCCAGCGCGGGGTTGTCGACCGGCACCGTCGGTCGTCCGTCAGCCCCGGCCGTCGTGTCACCGAGAAGCGCGGCGGCCGGGATAGCACCGGTCGGCTCATCCGCCGCGCCGGGCCGGACATCCACGCGCCCGGTAGGCCGGTCACCGTCCGGCCGCGATCGGTCGCCGTTCGGCCGCGGCCGGTCGCCATCGGACCGTGCCCGGTCGAGCGGCACGGTCTCGCGGGCGGCGACCTGCGCCGCCTCGGCGATCGCGAACGCGTCGTCCGGGTCGTCGGATCGGTCGTTTGGGCTCGGCATCGCGACTACTTTGGCACGCCGGAGGCGTTCGAGCGATCCGGATACGGCAACGCGCCGCCATCGGGGTCGATCAGACTCCGCTGGCGGCGCGTCGGCCGGTCCGATACCAAAATCAGCTCATGACCTCGCGCATGAGCCGCGCGGTCTCGCTCGGGGTCTTGCCGACCTTGACGCCGACCGCCTCGAGGGCCGCCTTCTTGGCGTCGGCGGTGCCGGCCGAACCCGAGATGATCGCGCCGGCGTGACCCATGGTCTTGCCGGGAGGCGCGGTGAAACCGGCGATGTAGCCGACGACCGGCTTGGTCACGTGGGCCTTGATGAAGTCGGCCGCCCGCTCCTCGGCGTCGCCGCCGATCTCGCCGATCATCACGATCGCGTCGGTCTCCGGGTCGTCCTGGAACGCCTTGAGCGCGTCGATGTGGGTGGTGCCGATGATCGGGTCACCGCCGATGCCGACGCAGGTGGAGAAGCCGATGTCGCGCAGCTCGTACATCATCTGGTAGGTCAGCGTGCCGCTCTTGCTGACCAGGCCGATGCGGCCGGCCGGGGTGATGTCGGCCGGGATGATGCCGGCGTTCGAGGCACCCGGCGAGGCGATGCCCGGGCAGTTCGGCCCGATGATCCGGGTCTTCTGACCGCGGTCGAGGTTGAGCGCCCAGAACGCGGCCGAGTCCTGCACCGGCACGCCCTCGGTGATCACCACGGCGAGCGGGATCTCGGCGTCGATCGCCTCGACCACGGCGGCCTTGGTGAACGCCGGCGGCACGAAGATGACCGACACGTCGGCGCCGGTCTCCTTCATCGCCTCGGCGACGGTCGCGAAGACCGGAAGCTGCGTGCCGTCGAAGTCGACCGTCGTGCCCGCCTTGCGCGGGTTGACCCCGCCGACCACATTGGTGCCCGCGGCGAGCATCCGGCGGGCGTGCTTGGAGCCCTCCGAGCCGGTGATGCCCTGGACGATGACCTTGGATTCCTTGGTGAGCCAGATCGCCATTACGTCACTTCCCCGCAGCCGCGAGCTCGGCGGCCCGCTCGGCCGCTCCGTCCATCGTGTCCACCCGCTCGACGAGCGGGTTGTTCGCACCGTCGAGGATGGCGCGGCCGGCCTCGGCGTTGTTGCCGTCGAGGCGCACCACGAGCGGCTTGGTGACCGTCTCGCCGCGCTCGTTGAGCAGGGCGAGCGCCTGGACGATGCCGTTGGCGACCGCGTCGCAGGCGGTGATGCCGCCGAAGACGTTGACGAAGACCGACTTCACGGCCGGGTCGCCGAGCACGATCTCGAGACCGTTCGCCATCACCTGGGCGCTCGCGCCGCCGCCGATGTCGAGGAAGTTGGCCGGCTTGACGCCGCCGTGCCCCTCCCCGGCGTACGCCACCACGTCGAGGGTGGACATGACCAGGCCCGCGCCGTTGCCGATGATGCCGACCTCGCCGTCGAGCTTGACGTAGTTGAGGTTCTTGGCCTTGGCCGCCTGCTCCAGCGGGTCGACCGCGGACTGGTCGACCAGCGCCTCGTGGTCGGGGTGCCGGAACGCCGCGTTCTCGTCCAGCGTGATCTTGGCGTCCAGCAGGAGCACCCGGCCGTCGCCGACCTTGGCCAGCGGGTTGACCTCGACCAGCGTGGCGTCCTCGGCCACGAAGGCCTGCCACAGCTTGACCGCGATGTCGACGATCTGGTCGGCGACCTCGGCCGGGTACTGCGCCGCGGCGACGATCTCGCGGGCCTTGGCCTCGTCGACGCCCTTGCTCGCGTCGATCGCGATCTTGGCGACCCGGTCCGGCTGCTCCTCAGCGACCGTCTCGATCTCCATGCCGCCGGCCACGCTGGCGATGCAGAGGAACGTACGGTTGGCCCGGTCGAGCAGGTAGGAGAAGTAGTACTCCTCCTTGATGTCGGCCGTCTCGGCCAGCATCACCTTGTGGACCGTGTGGCCCTTGATGTCCATGCCGAGGATGTCGGTCGCGCGGGCCTCGGCCTCGTCGGCTCCGTCGGCCAGCTTGACGCCGCCCGCCTTACCCCGGCCGCCCACCTTGACCTGCGCCTTGACGACAACCTTGCCGCCCAGGCGCTCGGCGATCGCCCGAGCCTCCTGCGGGGTCTCCGCGACGCCGCCGCCCAGCACGGGCAGCCCGTGCCGTTCGAACAGGTCACGCCCCTGATACTCGAACAGGTCCACGTGTCTCCTTTCGCTCGCGACGCCAAGCGCCGGCAAGCCGCACCGTTGCGTCCCGACCTGTGTGCCCGGCGTTCGTTTCTGGCGTCGCCGGCGTGAAGAATGTCCCGGCCTTCCCGGCTTGCGAGAGGGCTCTAGTCGCAGACTAGCGACCAGATGGGGTGGCTCGTAGCCGCGGGTACGCGGTGTGCAAGACAGCACACCCGGGGCCGGTGGGACGGGCCGGAAAAACTCCGGTGAAGTCGCGTAACCCGCCCGGTAAGGCGTCGTTGAGAGTGGTGTCGGACCGCTGGAGCGGACCGGCGCGAGACGGCCGATGCCCTGTCGGTCGAGGGGTGGCGGCGGGGCATCGTGCATGAGGGGCCGGACGTGTGAGGGGTGCGTCCGGCCTCTCCCCTTGCATACAGCACTTGGCCAGCGCTTTTGCCCCGGTCAGGACACCGGTTCGGTCACATTGGCGCGTACCCATTCGATGATGGAAGCGGTAGTGGCGCCGGGAGTGAAAATCTTGGCCACCCCGAGCGATTCCAATTCCGCGATGTCATCGGCCGGAATGATGCCGCCGCCGAATACGACGATGTCACTTGCGTCACGTTCCGCCAACAGCTCGATTACTCGCCGGAACAATGTCATGTGCGCGCCGGAGAGAACAGAGAGGCCGACCGCGTCGGCGTCCTCCTGAATAGCGGTCTCGACTATCTGCTCGGGCGTCTGGTGCAGGCCGGTGTAGACGACCTCCATGCCCGCGTCGCGCAGCGCCCGCGCCACCACCTTGGCCCCACGGTCGTGCCCGTCCAGGCCGGGCTTCGCGACCACAACCCTGATCCGTGCTTGCATCCTGCCGATCCTCCGACTCCCGGGCACCGTTGCCACCTGAACGAAGGTTAACCCGGCGGACCGGCCGACGGTAAGCGGCTCGGGAAAGTGGAATAACAGCGGGTGACCGAAAGTGCATTCAGAGTTACCTGACTTTACGTTTCTTAGATGATCACAGAGAGTGCACAACGAAGCCGTTCGGGAAAGGTAACGAATTCGGACATTCTCCCTGCAATACGGACGGCGAACTGTCAGCGAATTGGCTCTGCGACTTGTGGGTCGGCAGCCGTTTCGTTACCGTGGCTCCCGGCCGTCAACCGGATAAACCCGATCCGACGGCCAGGACGGACTCCGGATCACCGAAATTTCGACGGTCCCGGGATCGCCAGGGAATTGCTTCTGATGGAGGGTTGTTCGTGCGCCAGCGCTTGTCGTCTGAGCCCGATCGCTATCGCGGCCGCCGCCGCGTACCCACCCCTCCCCGCAGCCGCTACGCCATCGTCGTCACGTCGGCCTTCGTCGGCGCGGGCGTCGTCGCCCTCGGCGCCGCCTCGCAGATCCCGGACCACAAGGCGGTCAGCCCCGAGGTCCTGAAAAACCTCGAGAGCGCGCACGTCGCCTCCGACGCGATCGCCGACCGCTCGACCGACAACCACGCCGCCTCCCGCAGCGAGGACCGCAGCGCCTCGGTCGACAAGACCAAGCTCAGCGCCGACCAGGCCGCCGCCGACGTCTGGATGCTGCCGATGGAGGAATACACCTTCACCTCGCCCTACGGGGTCCGGTGGGGCAAGCTCCACGCCGGCATCGACCTGGCCGACCCGGAGGGCACCCTGTTCAAGGCGGTGCACGCCGGCACGGTGACCCAGGCGGGTTACAACGGCGGCTACGGCTACTGCATCACGGTGAAGAACACGGACGGCACCGAGGTCATCTACGCCCACGCGCGCCGCCTCTTCGTCAAGGCCGGGCAGCCGGTCAAGGCCGGGCAGGCGATGGGTGAGGTCGGTAACACCGGCGCGTCGTACGGCTCGCACCTGCACCTCGAGATCCACGTGAACGGCCAGCCGACCGACCCGATCCCGTTCCTGCGGCAGCGGGGCGTCGACATCAAGCTCGGCGTCGAGTCGGTCTACGCGAGCATGGCGGACGCCGCCTCCTGAGCTCGCCCGCCCCGAGTCACGACTCGGCCGGCAGAACCCTCCCGCATGCGGCCGACATCGCCGACCGCATGCCTCGCTAGATCTTCTCGATCGGAGCGTGGCGGAGGATGAGCCACATCACCTGGTCGCCGAAGTCGATCTGAGCGCGGGCTCCCGGGCCGTGGCCCTCGACCGCCTGCACGCGGCCCAGGCCGTACCTCTGATGGTTGACCCGGTCGCCCACCGCGACCTTCGGCGCCTGCGGCAGCTCGCTCGCCGTGGCGAGCTTGCTGGCGTCGATGCCGAGCCGGCTCGCCAGCTGTTGTGCCTTGGGCGTGCCGCCGGCGAAACCGCCGCCGCGCCCGCGGTCGCCGCCCGCCCGGCCGCCCACCCCGCCGCCGGTGCCCGACCACGACGTGTAGTTGCCGGCCGTGCGCTCCCAGCGGATCAGCTCGGGCGGCAGTTCGTCGGTGAAGCGCGAGGGCGGGTTGTATTGCGGCTGGCCCCAGGCGCCGCGGGTGACCGCGCGGGAGAGGTAGAGCCGCTGGCGGGCCCTCGTGATGCCCACATAGGCCAGACGGCGCTCCTCTTCGAGCTCGGCGTTGTCGCCGAGCGCCCGCATGTGCGGGAAGACGCCGTCTTCCAGTCCGGTGAGGAACACCACCGGGAACTCGAGGCCCTTGGCGGTGTGGAGGGTCATCAGCGTGACCACGCCCTGGTTGTCGGGATCGTCGTCGGGCAACTGGTCGGCGTCGGCGACCAGGGCGACCTGCTCGAGGAAACCGGCCAGCGTGGCCGCCTGGGGCGCCTCCTCGTCGGCCTGCGCCTCCACCCGCTCGGTGTATTCGCGGGCGACGCTGACGAGCTCCTGGAGGTTTTCCACCCGGCCCTGGTCCTGCGGGTCGAGGCTCTCCTCGAGCTCGCTGAGCAGGCCGCTGCGCCCCAGGACCGCCTCGAGCACCTCCTCGGGCGGCGCGGTCTCGGCCAGCACCCGCAGGTCGTCGAGCATCTGCACGAACTCGGCGATGCTGTTGGCCGACCGGGCGGCGATGCCGGGAGCGTCCTTGGCGTGCCGCAACGCCTGCCCGAACGAGATACGGTCGCGTGTGGACAGTGCCTCGACGCACGCCTCGGCCCGGTCGCCGATGCCCCGCTTGGGGGTGTTGAGCACGCGCCGGAGGCTGACCGTGTCGTCGTCGTTGGTTATCGCGCGCAGGTAACCCAGCGCGTCGCGCACCTCTTTGCGCTCGTAGAAGCGCACCCCGCCGACCACCTTGTAGGGCAGGCCGACCCGGATGAACACCTCCTCGAACACCCGGGACTGCGCGTTGGTGCGGTAGAAGACGGCCACGTCACCGGGGCGGACGTCCTCCCGGTCGTGGAGCCGGTCGATCTCGCGGGCCACCCAGTCGGCCTCGGCGTGCTCGGTGTCGGCGACGTAGCCCACGATCTGCTCGCCCGCGCCCTGGTCGCTCCAGAGCCGCTTGGGCTTGCGCGACGTGTTGCGGTCGATCACCGCGTTGGCGGCCGAGAGGATCGTCTGGGTCGACCGGTAGTTCTGCTCGAGCAGGATCGTGCGCGCGTCGGGGTAGTCGCGCTCGAACTCGAGGATGTTGCGGATGGTCGCGCCGCGGAACGCGTAGATCGACTGGTCGGCGTCGCCGACCACGCACAGCTCGCCCGGCGGCATCTCGCCGCCCTTCTCCCCCACCAGCTGCTTGACCAGCATGTATTGCGCGTGGTTGGTGTCCTGGTATTCGTCGACCAGCACGTGCCGGAAGCGGCGGCGATAGGCCTCGGCGACGTGCGGGTGCGACTGGAAGAGGTGCACGGTCGCCATGATGATGTCGTCGAAGTCGAGCGCGTGGGCCTCGCGCAGACGGCGCTGATAAAGCTCGTACGCCTCGGCGACGGCGCGCTCCTGCGGGCCCTTGGCCTTCTCCTTGAACTCCTCGGGCTCGACCAGCTCGTTTTTCAGGTTGGACACCTGGGCGGCCAGACCGCGCGCCGTGTAGCGCTTGGGGTCGAGGTCGAGCTCGCGGCCGACCAGCTGCATGAGGCGGCGCGAGTCGTCGGCGTCGTAGATCGAGAAGGTGCTCTTGAGCCCGGCGTGCTCGTGCTCGGCCCGCAGGATGCGCACGCAGGCCGAGTGGAAGGTCGACACCCACATGAGCCGGGCCCGCGGGCCGACCAGCTGGGTGACCCGCTCCTTCATCTCGCCGGCCGCCTTGTTGGTGAAG
The DNA here is from genome assembly GCF_040682075.1 of Actinoplanes sp. NPDC051411. Taxonomy (NCBI): domain Bacteria; kingdom Bacillati; phylum Actinomycetota; class Actinomycetes; order Micromonosporales; family Micromonosporaceae; genus Actinoplanes; species Actinoplanes sp. NPDC051411. The sequence continues at coordinate 85,804 of NZ_JBFBAD010000022.1, forward strand.
GTGATGGCGATGATCTGGCCGGGGTGCACGTCGCGCTCGGCCAGCAGATAGGCGATCCGGTGGGTGAGCACGCGGGTCTTGCCCGAGCCGGCGCCGGCCACGATCAGCAGCGGCGAACCCGCGTGGGTGACCGCGTCGCGCTGCGGACCGTTGAGCCCGACCAGCAGCGTCTCGGGATCGAGCCGGTTTCGGGGCGGACGAGGAGGAGCATCACCGGGCTCTCGCACGGAAGGCATGGAGAACAGGGTGCCGGCAGGGGGTTCAGAGGAAGCTCGCATCGCGGGAGCAAGTCTAGGCCGACCCCCCGACAAGAACCGGAATCCGCCTCGCCGCTCCCGGCTTAGATCTGCTTCAATCAGCGCCTCTCTCATATGCGCTCAGCGGGGGCCGCACGATGCTCGATTCTTCCGGTTCTGACCCGGATACAGCCGTTTCGGCGGAAGATCCCGGCCCGCTCGAAGCCGATGAATCCGACAAGTCCGGTTTGTCGATACCGGCGATCCCCGCGCAGCGGCTCCCCGATCACGATGTGCTCTACAGTGCTCCGCCCAGGCGCCGCCGCCGCGGTCTTCTGATCGCCGCGATCGTGGCCGTCGTGCTCGCCGCCGCCGCGGCGATCACCGTCCTGCCGTTCGGATCCCGGACGCCCGCGAGCAGCATCGGCGCCGCCCCCGCCGCGGCCGCCACCCCGAGCGCCCCGCCCACCCCCTACGAACTGGCGGTCAAGGCCCTCGCCGCCCAGGCCACCGCCCTCACCCGGCACGACCACGCCGGCTGGATGGCCGCGGTCGACCCGAAACAGCCGGCCCTGCGCAAGCATTTCGAGCAGCTCTACTCGAGCTTCCAGGCGCTGCACGTGACCCAGTTCGAATATCAGAACTCGACCGGCGGCCGGTCCGACGGCCCGGTCGACCTCAACAGCGAAATGGTCTTCTGTCTGAGCCAGAAGACCTGCCCGCCCTATGCGCAGAGCGACAACGGGCCGTCCCACATCCCGCAGAAGCTGACGCTCAGGCAGCTCAACGGCCGTTGGTTGATCAGCAAGGCGGCGAAGGGCGCCTACCAGAGCACGCTGCAGCCCTACCCGTGGGAGGCCGGCGACATGGTCTTCGCCCAGGGCTCCCGGGTCACCGTCGGCGCACCCAGGTCGCTGTCCGGCCAGATGAAGACCGTGCTCGCGATCGCCGACAAGGCCGCGCGCACCGACGACCGGTTCGCCACCTTCGTCGGCAACCCGCAACTGCGCTACCGCGTCTTCCTCGCCACCGACAAGGCCTGGAAGACCTGGTACGGCGGCAACGACGCGAGCTACGCCGTGGCATACACGATCCCGACCGGCTCGGCCGGCAGCGACGTCGTCCTGCACATGCCCAAGCTCGAGGGCGACCGCGAGGAGCTCAAGGTCGTGCTGCAGCACGAGATGGGCCACGTCGCCACGCTGAGCAACCTCACCTCGGCCGACAGCGCCGACCTCTGGCTGATGGAGGGCGTCGCCGACTACATCGGATGGCTTCCCCAGCACACCCGCCAGGACTGGAACTTCTCGGCCGTACGCGACGCGCTGCACGGCAGCCACCCACCCAAGTCGATCGTCGGGACCGCGCTGAAGAACGACGCCTCCGACCGCGCGGTGGCCCGCTTCTACGGCCTCGGCCACTTCGCGGTGGAATGTCTGGCCACGAAGTACGGCGAGGCCAAGGCGATGAACTTCGTGCGGCTCAAGCTGCGCGAGGACGACGACCTCGACGAGGCCGCCCAGACGGCGTTCGGCAGCTCATTCAAGACCGTCGACAAGGGCTGCCTCACCTGGATGAAGCAGCATTCCTGACCCGTCTCACGGTTCGGGCGGTTTCCTTGCGGAGGCCACTTTGGCGGGGGCATACTCGGCTCGTGATCCAGCGGGCGCGATTTTATTTCTACGGCACCGGAGGCCCGGCCGCCGTGGGACGCGTCTGAACGAGCGACTTCCATCAGGCCCCGGGCTTCCGAGCCCGGGGCCTGATGCTGCCCGGGCCGGGACGACCGGGACGCAAGCACCCGAGGAGCAGGAAATGAGCGCCGACGTCGTGGCCGACACCGAAGATACCGGTGCCGGCGAGGTACTGGCCGCCGACGAGATCAAGGCCATGCGGGAGCGGATCGACGAGATCGATCAAGCGATCATCGACCTCTGGCTGGAGCGGGCCCGGCTGTCCCAGCAGGTCGGCCGCACGCGGATGGCGAGCGGCGGCACCCGCCTGGTGCTCTCCCGCGAGCAGGCGATCTTCGAGCGTTTCCGCTCGGCGCTGGGCGCCGACGGCATCCAGGTCGCGCAGATGATCCTCCGCGCCGGCCGCGGCCCCCTCTGACCCTCTCAGTAACGCCGGATCACGTTGCGGACCTCGGCGAAGTGACACGCGCTGGGATGCGGTGACCGCGGCCGCATCTCCAGCTGCGGCTCGTGCTGCGCGCACACACCCTGCGCCTTCCAGCACCGGGTGCGAAACCGGCAACCGGTCGGCGGATCGACCGGCGACGGCACGTCACCCTCGAGGACGATCTGGTCACGCCGGCCGCGCAGGCGCGGGTCCGGCACCGGTACGGCCGAGAGCAGCGCCTGCGTGTAGGGATGAGTGGGCTGCTCGTAGATCGCCTGGTCCTGGCCGATCTCGACGATCTTGCCGAGGTACATGACCGCGACCCGGTCCGAGATGTGCCGCACCACCGAGAGGTCGTGCGCGATGAAGATGTAGGACAGTCCGAACTCGCGCTGCAGCCGCTCCAGCAGGTTGATCACCTGAGCCTGGATCGAGACGTCGAGCGCCGACACCGGCTCGTCGCAGACGATGATCTCGGGCTTGAGGGCGAGCGCCCGGGCGATGCCGATGCGCTGGCGCTGGCCGCCGGAGAACTGGTGCGGGTAGCGGTTGATGTGGTCCGGGTTGAGCCCGACGACGTCGAGCAGTTCCTGCACGACCCGGACCCGCTGCTCGCGCGGCACGACGTCCGGGTGGATCTCGTACGGCTCGCCGATGATGTCGCCGACGGTCATCCGCGGGTTGAGCGACGTGTACGGATCCTGCAGCACCATCTGGATGTGCCGCCGCGACCGCCGCATCTCGGCCCCGCGCAGTGTGGCGGTGTCCCGCCCGCGCACCACGATCGAGCCGCTGGTCGGCCGTTCCAGCCCGACCAGCAACTTGGCCAGCGTCGACTTGCCGCAGCCGGATTCGCCGACGATGCCGAGGGTTTCGCCGCGTCGCAGCTGGAGGTCGACGCCGTCGACCGCGCGTACGGCGCCGTGGCGGGACGGGAAATGCCGGGCCAGGCCCCGGGTCTCGAGCACGACGTCAGACACCGAGAACCTCCCGGATGAAGTGGCAGCGCGCCATGCGGTAGTCGCCGATCCGGTACGCGGGCGGCGGCGGATCCTGGGCGCACACGTCCCGGGCGTACGCGCAGCGCGGGTGGAACGGACATCCGCGAGGGATGTCGGTGAGGGCGGGCGGCAGCCCGCCGATGACGTTGAGCTGAGAGCCCTTGCGGTCGAGCCGAGGGATCGACTCGAGCAACGCCTTGGTGTACGGGTGAGCGGGCCGGCCGTAGATGTCGTAGACCGGTGCCTCCTCGACGATCCTCCCGGCATACATGATCGAGATGCGGTCGGCGACATCGGCGACGACACCCATGTCGTGGGTGATCAGCATCAGGCCCATGTTGCGCTCGCGCTGGAGCTCGGCCAGCAGGCTCATGATCTGCGCCTGCACGGTCACGTCGAGCGCGGTGGTGGGCTCGTCGGCGATCAGCAGCTCGGGGTCGAGGGCCAGCGCCATCGCGATCATCACGCGCTGCCGCATGCCGCCCGAGAACTGGTGCGGGTAGTCGTTGATCCGGCTGCGCGCCCCCGGGATCCTGACCTGGTCGAGCAGGCCGATCGCCCGGCGCTTGGAGTCGCTGCGCGACATCCCGCGGTGCTTGCGGAACAGCTCGGCGACCTGGAAGCCGACCGAGTAGACCGGGTTCAGCGCGGACAGCGCGTCCTGGAAGATCATCGCGATCCGGTTGGCGCGCACCCGGCGACGGTCGCGCTCGGAAAGCTTCAGCAGGTCGACGCCGCGATAGAGCACCCGGCCCCCGGTGACCACGGCCGGCGGCGTGTCGAGGATGCCCATGATCGCCTGCGCGGTCACCGACTTGCCGCAGCCCGACTCGCCGAGCACGGCCAGGGTCTCCCCCGGCCGCACCCAGAAGCTCGCACCGTTGACCGCCTTGGCCACGCCGTCTCGGGTGCGGAACTCGACGTGCAGATCGTCGACCTGCAGCAGCGGCGCGTTCGGATCGACGCCGGGCAGCACGTCCATCTCGGCCTGGATATCGGTCATCGGTTCACCGCAGCTTCGGGTCGAAGGCGTCGCGGATCGCGTCGCCGAGCATGATGAAGGCGAGCACGGTCACGCCCAGGAAGACCGAGGGCCAGACCAGCGGTCCGGGGTGGATGCGGACGTACGCCCCCTCGTCCGAGATCGCCGTGCCCCAGCTGATCGCGTCGCCCTGCAACCCGACGCCGAGGTAGGAGAGCGTCGCCTCGCTCGCGATGTTGATGCCGAGCAGGATGGTCAGCACCACGATGAACGGGGCCACCGCGTTGGGCAGGATGTGGCGCAACATGATGCGGGCCGGACCGGCGCCGAGCATGCGGGCCGCCGAGACGTAGTCCTGGCCCTTGGCCGACATCACCGACGACCGCATGACCCGGGCCGCCGTGGTCCAGCCGAGCACGCCCAGCGTCACGGTCACGGCGAGCAGGCCGGTCGAGGTCGGGCCCTCCAGGCGCTGGGTCAGCACGATCGCGGCGAGCAGGAACGGGATGCCGAGCACGATGTCGATGAACCGGGAGAGGACCGCGTCGACCCACCGGCCGTAGTAGCCGGCCACGAGCCCGAACAGCAGGCCGAGCACGCCCGAGATCAGGGTCGCGAAGACGCCGACGACGATCGAGTCGCGCGCGCCGTAGATGGTCCGCGCGTACACGTTGCAGCCCTGGAAGTCGTAGCCGAGCAGCGCCTTCCCGTCGGCGCCGCGGTGGGCCCGCCCGAGAACGCACTCGCGCGGGTCGGCCGAGGTGAACAGCGACGGCCAGACCGCCATCAGCACGACCAGCGCGACCAGCACCCCGGCCACCCAGAAGATCTTGTTGCGCCGCAGGTCGTACCAGGCGTCGGCGGCCAGGCTGCGGGGCTTGCCGGGCCGGTTGGAACGGCGCGGCCCGGTGGCCGCGGCCGGTGCCTCGGCGGTCGCGACCAGGTTGATGTCACTCATAGCGGATCCTCGGGTCGAGCACGGCGTAGAGCAGGTCGACGACGAGGTTCAGCACCAGGAAGACGATCACCAGCACGCTGACGAACCCGACCACGACCGGCCCGTCCTCGGTGCGCAGGCCACGCCACAGGTTGAACCCGACGCCCGGGATGTTGAAGACCTTCTCGGTCACGATCGCGCCCGACATCAGCACGCCGACGTCGACCCCGATCAGCGTGATCACCGGGATCAGCGAGTTCCGCAGGACATGCACGCCGATCACTCGCGCTCGGGACAGGCCCTTCGCGCGAGCCGTACGCACGTAGTCCGCGCGCATATTTTCCGACACCGCCGCCCGGCTGACCCTCAGCTCGGCCGCCACCACCGTGCTGGCCAGTACGAACGCCGGCAGCAGCAGCTGCATGAAGGTCGCGTTCTTCCCTGCCGTCGGGGCGAACCAGCCCAGCTTGATGCCGAAGATCAGCTGGGCCAGCGGGGCCAGCACCACGATCGGCAGCGACAGCAGCACCAGCGTGACCGCGAGCGTCCCGCTGTCGAAGAGGCCGCCCCGGCGCACCCCGGCGACCACACCGGCCCCGATCGCGATGACCGCCGCGATGACGATCGCCATCACCGCCAGCCGCAGCGTCAGCGGCCACGCGTCGCCCAGCATGTCCCCGATGGAACGACCGGTCAGCGACGTGCCGAGGTCGCCGGTGAGCAGCCCCTTGACGTAGTACCAGTACTGCTGCAGGAAGCTGTCGTCGAGGTGGAACTGCTCGGTCAGGACCTGTCGCTGGCTGTCGGTCAGCGGATGGTCGCCGGCCAGCGCCCCGATCGGGTCGTCCTGGTTGAGAAAGACCAGCGCGTAGACCACGAAGGTCGCGCCGAAGAAGGTCAGAACCATCAGCAGCAGGCGCCGCACGACGTAGCGGAACATCGTCGATGTTGCCTCTTCCGCATCAAGCTCGCCGCGCCTTGTGGGCACGGCGGAACACACGAGGGGTGGTCAAACACGAAGTGGCGCCACGGTTTCACGTGCCCCGTGGCGCCACCACCGTTCGAGCGGTCAGATTAGTCGGCTACTTCGATGTTGTAGATGTCCACCTTCTGGAACAGGTCGACCGTTACGCCCGTGACCTTCTCGGAGTAACCGAAGACGTTCTGCCCGAAGCGGAGCGGGATCACCGGCATGTCCTGGACGAGGATGTCCTCGGCGTTCTGCCAGTCCTTCACCGCGGCGGCCGGCGTCTTGGCCTCCGCGCCGTCCTTGACCAGGCTGTCGAACGTCGGGTTGCTGTAGCCGTAGTAGTTCGACGAGCCACCGGTCGAGTAGAGCGGCGTGAGGTAGTCCTCCATCAGCGGGTAGTCCATGAGCCAGGCCAGACGGATCAGGCCGACGTTGTCGCCCGCCTCGAGCTTCTTGAGGATGTCGGGAAGCTTGGCCTCGGCGTGGCCGACGCAGTTCACGCCGAGCGAGCCCTTGATCTGGTTGCACATGGCATCGATCCACGGCTTGTAACCACCGTCGGTGTTGTAGGACACCGTGATCGTCTTGGGCCCGTTGGCCTGCTGGTAGAGCTGCTTGGCCTTGGTCGGGTTGTATTCGCAGTTCTCGCCGCACGAGTCGGCGCGGTAGCCGTCGACCACCGGGGAGACGAACGCCGTCGCCGGCGTCTGCGAGCCGAGCGAGATCTGGTCGGTCATCTCCTGGCGGTTGATCGCCATCGAGATCGCCTTACGGACGCGTACGTCCTTGAACTGCGGATCGGTGAGGGGGAACCCGATGAACTGGAACAGCGAGTTGGGGCTCTTCTGGAAGCGGGTGCCCAGGTCGGTCGAGGCCGCGGAGAGATCCTCCACCGGGATCTGGGTCTGCACGTCGACGTTGCCCGCGACCAGGTCGGCGTACTCCGCGCCGAGGTCCTGGTAGATCTTCCAGGTGATCGCGTCGACCTTGGGCACCTGGCCCTTGAAGTCGGGCACCTTCTCGACCTGGATCTGCTGGTCATGCTCCCACTTGCCCTTCATCTTGAAGGGCCCGTTGCCGATCGGCGCGTCCTCGAAGCCCTTGACGATCACGCCCGGGCTGGAGAAGGCGGCCTTGGGCAGCGGGTAGAAGCAGTCGTAACCCATGACCGCCTCCCAGCCCGCGAACGGCTCGGACAGCGTGACCGTGAACGTCAGGTCGTCGATCCTCTTCAGGCCGCTCAGCTTGGTCGCGGTCGGCGCCTTGGCCTTCTCGGGGCCGTCGGCGTCGGGGTCGACCGGCTGCATCGCGGCGTAACCCTGGATGCGGGCGAAGTAGTAACCCGCCAACTGGCCGTTCGGCCCGTAGGCACCGTAGTTCCAGGCGTTGATGTAGTCGTCGGACGTCACCGGCTCGCCGTTGCTGAACGTGAAGTCCGGCTTGAGCTTGATCGTCCAGACCTTGTTGTTCTTGTCCGGCTTGATCGACTCGGCGGCCACCAGCTGGGGCTCGTTCTTCGCGTCGAACTTGACCAGCGGGTAGTACAACGACGCCAGAACCTCGGAGCCGTTGGCCTCGGTCGTGTTGGTCGGGAGCAGGTGCTCCGGCTCACCGATGCCGATCACGACGCTGTTGGACAGGGCCTCGGTGTCGTCCGACGAACCACTGCTACAGCCGGCGGCCAACAGAGCGATGGCGGCCGCGCCGACCGCCATCTTCCACGGGCGTTTCCCGAACATGGGAAGGGTGCCTCCTCTTGGGGGCTCACGAGGGGGTGTGCGAGCAGCTGCCACTGTGACACAGAGACACGGGCAGCCCCGAGCCCCGTTACCAAGCCGATACTAGCCAGACCGGGGCAGGGTAACTCACCACGGGCCGTCTTGGTTAGACGCTCATTTCCGCCTTGACCTGCGGAAATCCGGCGCGGCCCGGGAATGTCGACGGAGCGGAACCAAGCGCGGACAGGGCGTGACGATCGCGGCGGCCGGGGTCAGACCAGCCGCCGATCGGCCGCCCACCGTGACAATTCGTAACGGTTGCTCATCTGCAGCTTGCGCAGCACGTTGGAGACGTGGGTCTCGACCGTCTTGATCGAGATGTACAGCTCCTTGGCGATCTCCTTGTACGCATAACCCCGCGCGAGCAGCCGCAGCACCTCGCGCTCGCGGTTGGTGAGCTGGTCGAGCTCGGGGTCGGCGACCGGCACGTCGGGCCGGGAGGCGAACGCGTCGAGCACGAACCCGGCCAGCCGCGGGCTGAACACCGCGTCGCCGTCGGCCACCCGCTTGATCGCGGCGGCCAGCTCGTCGGGCGAGATCGTCTTGGTCACGTAGCCCCGGGCGCCGGCCCGGATGAGGCCGATCACGTCCTCGGCCGCGTCGGAGACCGAGAGAGCGAGGAAGCGGATGTGCGGGTGACTGCGGCGCATCGCGTCCAGCACCGCGCGGCCGCCGCCGTCCGGCATGTGCACGTCGAGCAGCACCACGTCGGGCTCCAGCGCGCCGATCCTGCTGATCGCCTCGGCGACCGTGCTGGCCTCGCCGATCACGTTGACGTGCGCGCCCAGCTCGGATCGCACGCCGGCGCGGAACATCGCGTGGTCGTCGACCAGGAAGACCTTGAGCCGCCCGCCGTCGGTCGCACCCATGGGTTCGGTCATCGTGCGGTCTCCTTCCCGCTCGTCATGCTCTCTCGGGCGACGGACATCGTGAGGCGGACCTCGGTGCCCTCGCCCGGCGTGCTGCGAATCTCGGCGCGGCCCCCGTGCCGCTTCATCCGCCCGATGATCGAACCTCGGACGCCGTGGCGTGATTCTTCCACGCCGTTGATGTCGAAACCGGCGCCGCGGTCCCGGACGAAAACGCTCAACTCGTCGGCCTCGACCTCGGCGTAGAGCGAGACCGTCTGCACGCCGGCGTGCCGGGCCGCGTTGACCAGCGCCTCGCGGGCGGCCGCGACCAGGGCCGCGACCCGCTCGTCGCACTGGGTGTCGCCGACCACCACGGTCTCGACGCTGATCGCATAGGTGTCCTCGACCTCGGCCGCGGCCTGCTCGAGGGCGGCCGCGAAGCGCTCGGTCGGCGAGGCGCTGGGCTTGTAGAGCCAGTTGCGCAGGCTGCGCTCCTGGCCCCGGGCCAGCCGCTGCACCTCTTTGATATCGGCCGAGTTGCGCTGGATCAGCGCCAGCGTGTGCAGCACCTGGTCGTGGATCATGGCGGCCACCTCGGCCCGCTCCTGCTCCCGGATGCGCCCCTCGCGCTCGGCCCGCAGCTGGTTGAACATGCGCCAGAGCAGCGGCGCCGCGACCACGCCGACCCCGAGCAGACCGACCAGCGCGAAGATCACCCCGTTGATCACCGAGGTCAGGTTGCCGGCCGGGGCATAGACCGCGACCACGCCGATGATGCCGGTGGCGACCAGCACGCCGCCGCCGACGAAACGCAGCAGGAAGGCGCGGCGGTCGCTCTCGGCGACCACGGCGGCCAGCCAGGGCGCCTGGGGCAGGCTGCCGCCGCGCAGGCCGAGGCCGCGCCGGCTCGGGTCGGACTGGTGCCAGATGATGCCGGCGCCGACCGCGATCACCGCGACCAGCCAGCCGACGGTGCCCGCGACATTGTCGCGGAAGACCAGCGCCTGCAGGAGAATCACCCCGAGGCCGATGGCCGCGAACGGCAGCAGCATCGCGAGCTCGCGGCGCGGCGGGGCCTCGCCCCCCGTCAGCTGCTGCTGCGGGAGCACGGCCCAGAAGGCGGCATAGAGCAGCAGGCCGAGACCGGAGAAGCCGAGGAGGACGACGAGAGCGATGCGGACCGCCAGCACGGGAAGACCCAGATGCTCGGCCAGACCGGCGGCGACCCCGGCGATGATCCGGTGGTCGCGTGGCCGGTACAGCCGGCGGACGGGCGGGTGGGCGGCGGCGGTGATGGCTCCTCCTCGGTCGTGTACTCCGATCGTCACACGTATGGGGGCGCCGGGCCACGGGGAACTTCCCCGAGGATCGGAGCCCGGGGATCTCAGGGTGGCGTCAGGGTCGGCGCCGGAAGCGTCTCGGGTGCCGTCACGGCCAGGATCGATGGCATGAACGACGAAGCTGCCGAATCGCGGGGCCCGTCCGGTCCGTCGCAGGACGCACCGGCGCCTTCGGTCCCCGCCACGCCCGATTCCGATACACCGACCGAGGCGGTCCCGACCGAGACGGCCGAGGCGACTCAGACCGGGACGACCCGGGCCGAACCCACCCTGGAGATGCCGGCGGCCGAGGCACCCACGGCCGAGACGCCCGCCGAGACGCCGACCACCGAGATCCCGGCCACCGAGATCCCGGCCACCGAGATCCCGGCGGCCACCGGCCCGGCCGACGAGAAGCCGGCCGCCTGGGCACCGCCCACCGGCGGCATCCCGGAGGCCGACACCCCGCCGCACGGCAGCACGCCGCCGCACGGCAGCACGCCGCCGCACGGCAGCACGCCGCCACCGGGCGGCACGACGCCACCGCCCCCGCCGCCCGGCGCCAACAACATGCCGCCGTGGATGACCAACCTCGGCGGTCCCGGGTTCTCCCGCGACAAGCTGGTGCGGCCCCGCCAGGGTCGCTACATCGCCGGCGTCTGCGCCGCGCTGGCCCGGGCCACCAACACCGACCCGGTGCTCTGGCGCGTGCTGCTCGCCGTGCTCGGCATCCTCAGCGGCGTCGGCGTCCTGCTCTACCTGATCGGCTGGCTGATCATCCCGGCCGAGGGCGACACCGCCTCGCCGATCGAGTCGCTGCTCGGCAAGGGCCGCTCGGGCATGGCGCCGCTCTCGGTGGTCGTGCTCGGCGCCGCCGCGGTGCTCTCGTTCGCGTTCATCGTGCACGACGGCATGCGGGCGGCGGTGCTGGCCGCCGCGGTCATCCTCGGCGCGATCCTGCTGATCAAGCGGAGCGGCTCGAGTCCGTCCTCGGACGCCGCGACATTTCCGGCCGCGGCCGCGGGCCCGGTTCCGCCGCCTGCGGGTGCGACGACTCCGACGGCCCAGTTCACCGCGCCGTCGTACGGCGCGCCCCAGTTCACCGCGCCGGCCGCGAGCACTGCGACCGAGGAACCGGTGACCGCGCCGCTGCCCCCGCTGCCGCCCGAGCCGCCGGCCGCGCCGAGCTACTCGTCGGCCCCGCCGGCCGAGGGCTACCGGCCGCCGTTCGCGCCGCACGGCCCGTGGGGACCGCCGAGCGGGCAGCAGCCGTACCCGCAGCCCGAACGGCACCCGCGTCAGCCCCGCCCACCGAAGCCGCCGCGCGAGCGCTCCAAACTCGGCCGGCTGACCTTCTTCGCGGTCGTCGTGGTCATCGGCCTGATGGCAGTGCTCGACAACGCCGGAGCCCACATCGCGATCTCGGCGTACTTCGCGGCCGCCCTGGTCGTCGTCGCGCTCGGCCTGATCGTGGGGACCTGGTTCGGCCGGGCCCGCGGGCTGATCTTCCTCGCCCTGCTCGTCTCGCTCGGCCTGGGCGCCTCGACCAGTGCCGAACGCTTCGGGAGCCAGTTCGGCAACAGCGTCTACCGCCCGGCCACCCTGGCCGCGGTCGCCGACCGCTACGACTTCACGGCCGGCAACGCGACCCTCGACCTGCGCGACGTCGCCTTCGACGGGCAGCAGCAGACGGTCACCGCGACGATGAAGGTGGGCCAGCTCAAGGTGCTGCTCCCGCCGAACGTCGACACCACCGCCACCGTGCAGCTCAAGAACGGGCGGGCGGTCGTGCTGGGCCACGAGCTCAACGACCACAACGTCGACACGACCGTCTCCGACCAGGGCCCGGACGGCGCCGGCGGCGGCACCCTCAAGCTCGACCTGCAGATGGACACCGGCAACCTGGAGGTGGCCCGATGAAGCCGCACCGCACCGACGGCGTCTCGCTGAGCTTCGGCGTGATCTTCCTGCTGGTCGCGCTCTGGTGGGCGGTCTCGCGGGTGGTCAACATCCACCTGCCGGCCGTGGGCTGGCTGATCGCCGGCGCGCTCATCCTCTTCGGCGTGATCGGCCTGTTCGGGGCGATCCGCTCGGGCCACCGCACCCCGCAGCCGCTGCACGTGGCCGCGACCACCCCCGAGGCGCCGGCCGTCGAGACCCCGGGCGATCTGCCGCCCGAGATGCACGCCTCGATCGTGCGGGAACTGCTGGACGACCCGGCCGACCGCTTCCACCAGGAGCACCCGGACGCCCGGCCGGAGACCGGCGACCGCGACTGACAACCGGCACGAAGACACCGCCCGCAGGTCAATGGCCTGCGGGCGGCGTCATTATGCTCGACTTCATGACCCCGTTTCCCGCCGTGTCCAATGCGCCCGTCGCCGGCGTCGGCCCCATCGCCGCGCGTGCCCTGACCGCCGAGTTCGCCCGGCCCAACGCGGCGACGTCCGCCCTGGTCGTCGGAGCCGACCACGCCTCGCTCGTGGTGGCGTCGGCCGTCGAGGCGTTGCTGCCCGGTGACACGCTCACCCTGGTGGCCGGTGAGCGCAGCACCGCCGACCTGCTCCGTGACCACATCAACGGGCTCGGCAGCTGGATCGCCGACCGGGTGAAGATCGTCGACTCGCTCGACGAGGCGCAGCCGGCCGACGTGGTCATCCTGGGTGAGCCGCTGACCGGCACGGCCGACGAGGTGCGGGGCCTACTCGAGCGGGTGGGCAAATACCTCACCGACGGCGCGGTGGTCACCCTCGCGACGCCGGCGCTCCCGGGGCGTACGGGCGGGGCCGCGGCCGAGTTGTTCCGGCAGAGCGCGCTCTTCGGGGTCGGATCCGACCTGGTCGTGCGCAACCAGCCCCCGCTGCGCGTGCACAAGCTGCGGTTCACCGCCGCGTCGCCGCGGGTGGCGGCCACCCTCTCCCCGGCCTACCGGCCGTCCAGCGTGCCCATCACCCGCGGCATGCACCTCGACTCCAACGGTGTGGTCGCGGCCGGCATCGCGCTCGGCCTGGCCGCGGTGGCCCGCGTCGCCCGGCCGAAGTCGAAGCTGTGGCTGCTGCCCGCGCTGGCCGCCGCGCCGGTGGCGGCGTTCTTCCGCGACCCCGAGCGCGAGATCCCGTCCGACCCAGCCGCGGTCGTCGCCTCGGCCGACGGCCGGGTGCTGTCGGTCGAGCGGATGACCGACGAGCGGTTCGGCTCGGGCGAGTTCCTGCGCGTCGCGGTGTTCCTGTCGGTGCTCGACGTGCACGTCAACCGGGTGCCGGTGGCCGGCCGGGTGGCCGATTATTTCGTCGAGGACGGCGGCTACGCCAACGCGATGACCGCGGCCGCCGAGCACAACGTGGCGGCCTACACGGTGCTCGACACCGAGCGCGGCACGGTCGTGGTCGCCCAGCGCACGGGCCTGATCGCCCGCCGCATCGTGCAGCGGGTGCCGGTGGGCACGCTGGTCGCCCGGGGCGAGCGCATGGGCCTGATCCGCTTCGGCTCCCGCACCGACGTCTACCTCCCCGCCGACCGGGCCGAGCCCCTGGTCGCCGTCCAGGACAAGGTCGTCGGCGGCTCGACGGTCATCGCCCGCTGGGTCTAGGCCCCAGGGCAAAACGGATCCATCCCAGGTCGTAGAGGGCGTCCGCATC
>NZ_JBFBAD010000023.1:0-98986 GCF_040682075.1 Actinoplanes sp. NPDC051411
GCCTGATGCCCCCACGAGCCGCCCCCCCCACACGACCCCCCGCCCCCCCCCCCCGCCACGGGGCGCGGCCGGGGGATCGCCCCCGCTTCTCTGTGGGAAGGGTCTGTCTCGCAACCGCCGTGGCCCCCCACGACGGCCGCGGGATCAGGCCCGGGCTTCGCGAGCGCGGCCCCGGAAGACCCAGATCCGCATCAACAGGAACCGCACCGCGGTCGCGACCAGGTTGGCCACCACCAGCACGAACAGTTCGACCGACTTCGACGGTGCCGACGACAGGCCGTCCAGCAGCGCCAGCGAACCGCTGGTCAGGCCGAGACCGATGGCAAACACCGCGAGGCCTTGCGCCTGGTGCCTCCAGGCACGGTCGGTTCCGCGTACGCCGAAGGTCAGCCGACGATTGGCGGCGGTGTTCGCGATGGCCGTGACCAGCAGGGCGATGAAGTTGGCCCATTGGGGCCCGATCGTGGTGCGCAGCACCGCGTAGAGCGCGAGGTAGGCGAGCGTGCTCGCCGCCCCGACCGCGGCGAAGCGGATCAGCTGGCCGGTGAGGCCGGCCGGAACCCCGGCGACCGGCAGCGGATTGCGCCCCAGTTGGTCGCGCAGGGCGGCCAGCGGCAGCCGGCCCGCGCCGAGCGCCCGGGTCAGTCGCCAGACTCCCTTCAGGTCGTCGATCGCGGTCGACGCGATGTCGACGCGGCTGTCCGGGTCGTCGACCCAGTCGACCGGCACCTCGTGGATGCGCAGGCCGGCCTTCTCGGCCAGCACCAGCATCTCGGTGTCGAAGAACCAGCCGGTGTCCTCGACCATCGGCAGCAGCCGGGCGGCCACATCGGACCGGATCGCCTTGAAGCCGCACTGCGCGTCGGAGAACTTCGCGGCCAGCGTGCCCCGCAGGATCAGGTTGTAGCCGCGCGAGATGATCTCGCGCTTGGCGCCTCGCACGACCCGTGAGCCGCGGGCCAGGCGCGAGCCGATCGCCAGGTCGGAGTGGCCCGAGATGAGGGGTGCGACCAGCGGCAACAGGGCACCGAGGTCGGTCGAGAGGTCGACGTCCATGTAGGCGAGCACGGCCGCGTCGGAGTAGGTCCAGACGTGCTTGAGGGCGCGGCCGCGGCCCTTCTCGGCCAGGTGCGTCCAGGTCACCCCGGGGATCTCGGTGCTCAGCCGCCGCGCCACTTCGGCCGTCGCGTCGGTGCTCGCGTTGTCCGCGACGGTGATCCGAAAGGGATAGGGAAAGTGCGCCGAGAGGTACGCGTGCAGACGCCGCACGCACGGCTCGAGGTCGGTCTGCTCGTTGTAGACCGGCACGACCACGTCGAGTACCGGGGCCCGGTAGCCGGTCGCGGCGGCGTCGTGCGAAGGCAGCGTCGAAAGGCTCATACCAGCAACGATCGGCTGGTCAACTGGGTCGCAAGTGTGGCGACCCTGTGCCGGCCCTGTGAAGATTCGCGACATATGTCGGTTTCCCGAAACGAGGATGCCGAACAGGCGGCTCCCGGTGAGAGAGCCGCCTGCCCGGTGTCGAGCGGAGGGAGTCAGGTCGTTGTGGTGCTGGCCGGGGCGGTCAGGTCGTAGACGGTGGTGCCGCCGACCGACTTCGCCGTGAAGTTCTCGGCGACCCACTGGGCGATCTGGGAGCTGTCGCTCGAGCCACCCATGTTGTTGCCGAAGCCGCCGCCACCGCTGCCGATGAAGTAGTGGATTTTGCCCTCGGCGACGTACTGCTGGAACTGGGCCAGCGTGGGCGACGGGTCGGTGCCGTTGAAGCCGCCGATGGCCATCACCGGTTTGCCGGTCGCCAGCTGGTAGCCGGAGGCGTTCTGCGAGCCGACCGAGGCGGCCGTCCAGGTGTACTTGTCGGCGTCGGCCAGGAGCAGGGCCTTCATCTGGGCGCTGACCGTCGAGGCGTCGAGCAGGCCACCCATGCCACCGCCGCCCCGCCGGCCGCCGCCGAAACCGCCGCCGTTCTGTCCGGTCCCGCCGGTCGCGCCGCCGCGGTTCTGGCCGGTGCCGTTCCCATTGCCGTTCGGGGTGCCGGTGCCGCCGCCGTTTTGCGTGCCGCCGTTCTGGCCGGTTCCGCCGTTCTGGCCGCCGAAGCTACCGCCGTTGCCGAAGCCGTTGCCGTTGCCGTTGCCTCCGGCAAAACCGCCGAAACCACCACCGCCGTTACCGGGGCCACCACCCGGGAACCCGCCGCCCCCACGACCCCTGCCCGGGAACCCACCTCGCCCACCGAATCCAGCGGTCACGGCCGGCCCCGCGGTCGGGATCGACCCGGTGTGCGGTTGTGATGCGGTCTGGGCCGCGTACGCCGCCGGCCCGGCAAGCAATGCGGCCACCGCGACCCCGCCGGCCACCGCGACCACCCGCCCGGCCAGGCGGATCGTCGCGACCAGCGCGACCGCCGCCGCCAGCCCCGCGATCAGCACCACCCACCGCAGCCAGGGCAGGAAGTCGGCGCTGAGCGCCAGCAGGTGGTAGGACCACCAGGCCGACACCGCGACCGTGATCGCGAGCAGCAGAACCGGCCACACGTCGCGCCGCGCCCGCCAGAGCAGCACCGCGCCCATCCCGACGATCGCGCCGATCGGCGGGGCCAGCGCCACCGTGTAGTACGCGTGGAAGATGCCCTGCATCAGGCTGAACGTCAGCCCGGTGATCAGCAGCCACGCACCCCACAGGATCAGCGCCGACCGTTGCCGGTCGGTCCGCGCCCGCCGCCATGTCACCGCCAGCCCGCCGGCCAGCAGGATCAGCGCCGCCGGCAGCAGCCACGAGATCTGTCCACCCTGGTCGCTGTCGAACATCCGCTGGAGGCCGGTCTGGCCCCAGCCGCCGCCTCCGCCGCCCCCGCCGACGCTGCCGGTCTCGTCGCCCGAGAGGCGGCCGAGCCCGTTGTAGCCGAGGGCGAGTTCGAGCAGGCTGTTGTTCTGTGAGCCGCCGATGAACGGGCGTGACGAGGCCGGCCACAGCTCGACGATCGCGATGTACCAGCCGGCCGAGACGATCACGGCCAAGCCGGAGATCAGCAGCTGGACGATGCGTTTGCCGAGGCGCGGCGGCCCGGCGAACAGGTACGCGAGGGCGTAGGCCGGCACCACCAGCAGCGCCTGCAGCATCTTGGTGAGGAAGCCGAAGCCGACGAACACGCCCGCCCAGACGAGCCACTTCGTGCGGCCGGTCTCGACCGCGCGCGAGGTCGCCCACGCGCCGGCGATCATCAGCAGGACGAGCAGCGCGTCCGGGTTGTTGAACTTGAACATCAGCACCGCGACCGGGGTGAGCGCGAGCACCGCCCCGGCGATCAGGCCGGCCGCCGGCCCGAACCAGCGCTTCACCGTCGTATAGAGCAGCGCCACGCTGGCCACGCCGATCAGCGCCTCGGGCACCAGGATGCTCCACGAGTTGACCCCGAAGATCCGGGCCGAGAGATCCATGATCCAGAGCGCGCCGGGCGTCTTGTCGACGGTGATCGAGTTGGCCGCGTCGGAGGAGCCGAAGAAGAACGCCTTCCAGCTCACCGATCCGGCCTGGGCGGCGGCCGAGTAGAACGCGTTCGCCCAGCCCGACTTGCCGAGGCCCCACAGGTAGAGAACGGCGGTGACCAGCAGCAGCGCCCACATCGACGGCCGCGCCCACGCGGCGTCGCCGGACGGGCCGAAGAAAAACCCGGCTCGGCGCCGGGCCGGGGGCGGTGGCGGCGTTTCCGGGTACGCCGTGACCGGCGGGACGGGCAACGTCGAAGTCATCGCGACACTCCACACACGGGGGACAGGGCTTTACCCGACCAACTGTCGGCGCGGGCCCTGTCCGGCCCTTGTGGCGTCGCTGTGCCCTGTCTGTGAGCGGCCCTATCTGTGAGCGGCCCTATCTGTGGGCGACCCTGTCTGGTGAGCGGCCTATCGCTGAGAGGCGGCGGTCGCCAGCCGCTCCAGCACCTCGATGGTCGTGTCCCAGCCCATGCACGCGTCGGTGATCGACTGGCCGTAGGTGAGTTCGCCGCCCAGATTCTGCCGCCCGGGCACGAGGAAGCTCTCCAACATCACGCCGCTGATGCCGCGCTGCCCGCCCGCGACCTGCGCGGCCACATCGTCGGCGACGTGCGGCTGGCGCAGGTGGTCCTTGCCGCTGTTGCCGTGCGAGCAGTCGATCACCACCCGCTCGGGCAGGCCATCCTTGCGCAGCAGGGCCAGCGCGCTTTCCACGTCGGCGGCGCTGTAGTTGGGCTTGCCGCCGCCCCCGCGCAGCACCAGGTGGGTGTCGGGGTTGCCGGTGGTGTGCAGGATCGCCGGGGTGCCCGAGTAGTCGATGCCGGGGAACACGTGCGAAACCGCTGCGGCCTGGATCGCCTCGATCGCGGTCGGGATGCTGCCGTCCGGGCGGTTCTTCATGCCGATCGGCATCGACAGGCCGGACGCGAGCTGCCGGTGCACCTGCGACTCGACCGTACGCGCGCCGATCGCACCCCAGGCCACGGTGTCCGCGATGTATTGCGGGGTGATCGGGTCGAGGAACTCGACCGCGGTCGGCAGGCCGCGGCCGACGATCTCGAGCAGCAGCTTGCGGGCGATCCGCAGGCCGGTGCTCACGTCGCCGGTGCCGTCGAGCGCCGGGTCGTTGATCAGGCCCTTCCAGCCGACGGTGGAACGCGGCTTCTCGAAGTAGACCCGCATCACGATCAGCAGGTCGTCGCTGAGCCGGTCGGCCTGCGTCTTGAGGAGTGTCGCGTACTCTCCGGCGGCGACCGGGTCGTGCACGGAACACGGGCCGACCACGACCAGCAGGCGCGGATCTCGGCCGTTGAGCACGTCCTCGACCTGGGCGCGGCCGGCCAGCACGGTGTCGTGCAACTCGGAGGTCAGCGGGAGCTCGTGGTGCAGCAGGGCGGGGCTCATCAGCGGCACGACGCGCTCGATGCGCTGGTCACGGACGCGTTGGACCTCGGGGACGGTCATCGTTGGTCTCTTTCTTTTCGGCCGGACCCCGGGACACCCGAGCCGGCTCGCTCGCAAAACAAAAGGCAGCGACGGAATGTCGCTGCCTCGGCCGGCTCTGGCTGGTGTCTCAGGTCATGCAGTGACAACCGAGGCACCGGCTTGAGCCGGCCCGGTAAACCACTGATACCAACGAGTCACGCCGCACAGCATAGCGCCTCAGCGGGCGCGCGGAAGCGTGCGGGCGAGTTGCTCACTTGCCGGGACGCGGGCCAGCGGCAGGGTGACGGTGAACACCGTCTGACCGGGCCGGCTCTCCACCGACACGGTTCCCTGGTGGGCCGCGACCACGGCCGACACGATCGACAATCCCAGCCCGGTGCTGCCGGCCGCCCGCGAGCGCGAGCTGTCACCGCGCGCGAACCGCTCGAAGATGTGCGGCTGCAACTCGGCCGGGATGCCCGGCCCGAGGTCGATCACGCGAAGAACGGCCGCGTCGGTGGTCGCGCTCACCGCGACGGTCACGGTCGTGCCCTCCGGAGTGTGCGTACGCGCGTTGGCCAGCAGATTGGCCAGCACCTGATGCAGGCGCTGCCCGTCGCCGATCACCGTGACCGGCTCCTCGGACAGGTCGAGCTGCCAGGAGTGGCGCGGCCCGGCGGCGTGCGCGTCGCTGACCGCGTCGACGACGAGCATGGTCAGGTCGACCGGGTCGTGGGCGAGCGGCCGCCCGGCGTCCAGGCGCGCGAGCAGCAGCAGGTCTTCGACCAGGCCGGTCATGCGCTTGGCCTCCGACTCGACCCGGCCCAGCACGTGCGCGATCTCCTCCGAGATGGGCGCCGGGCTGCGGCGGCTGAGCTCGGCATATCCGCGGATCGCGGCCAGCGGCGTACGCAGCTCGTGGCTGGCGTCGGCGACGAACTGGCGTACCTGCATCTCGCTGGCGTGCCGCGCCTCGAGCGCGTTGCCGACGTGGTCGAGCATCCGGTTGAGCGCGGCACCGACCTGACCGACCTCGGTGCGCGGGTCGGTGTCGCCGGCCGGCACCCGCTGGGCCAGCCGCACCTCGCCGTGGTCGAGCCGCAGCTCGGAGACTCGCGTCGCGGTCGCCGCGACCCGGTCGAGCGGCAGCAGCGTTCGGCGCACGATCACGGCGCCGGCCCAACCGGCGATGCCGACCGCGATGAGCACGGCGCCCCCAGTGACCATCGCGACCTTGAGCAGCGTGATGTGCAGATCGGCCAACGGCAGGCCGGCCACGGTGACGTTGCCCGATCCGTCGGGATCGGGGGTGGCCATCA
Organism: Actinoplanes sp. NPDC051411; assembly: GCF_040682075.1. NCBI lineage: Bacteria > Bacillati > Actinomycetota > Actinomycetes > Micromonosporales > Micromonosporaceae > Actinoplanes > Actinoplanes sp. NPDC051411. Next base: position 6,236 of record NZ_JBFBAD010000023.1, read on the forward strand.
TCCGGTACTCGCCCAGGCTGCCGCCCAGGTCGATGTCGTGCGCCTTGCCGTCCTGCGGCACGGTGGCAATCGATGCCTGCGCGCTGGCGGACACGCTCGCCATGGTCGTCTTGTAGTCGATGCCGTTCTGGACGATGCCGGCGAACTCCACCCCGCCGCTGTCGATCTGGGCCACGACTGTCTTGAGCTGGGTGTTAGGTGGCGGTCCGTCGCCATTGCGCGGACCGTGAGGTCCGCTGTGGTTGTCATCGCCGCCGAGGTAGAAATGCGTGCGTTGCTGTGCGTCGGTCAACTTGGCGTCGAGCTGCGTATAGAGCGTCTTGCTCAGGAAGACCTCGGTGGTGCCGCCGACCAGAATGCCGAGCATGCTCAACAGCATGATCATGAGGGCCAGGAGGCGGGTGCGCAGCGGCCAGGTACTCGGGCTGCGCCAACGCGTCCTCGGCTGGACCTCAGTCAGCGGGCTTGAGGACATAGCCGGCTCCGCGCATGGTGTGGATCATCGGCTTGCGACCCGCGTCGATCTTCTTGCGGAGGTACGAGATGTACAGCTCCACCACGTTGGCCTGGCCGCCGAAGTCGTAGTTCCAGACCCGGTCGAGGATCTGGCTCTTGCTCAGCACCCGACGCGGGTTGCGCATCAGGTAGCGCAGCAGCTCGAACTCGGTCGCCGTCAGCGTGATCAGGTCGCTGCCGCGCCGCACCTCGTGGCTGTCCTCGTCGAGGCTGAGGTCGCCGACGACCAGCTGCGACTCGGTCCGCATGGGGGAGTGGCCCATCCGCCGCATCAGTCCGCGCAGCCGGGCGACCACCTCTTCCAGGCTGAACGGCTTGGTCACGTAGTCGTCGCCGCCCGCGGTGAGACCGGTGATGCGGTCCTCGACCGAGTCTTTCGCGGTGAGGAACAGCACCGGCACCTCGGGCGTCTCGCCGCGCAGCCGGCGCAGCACCTCGAGCCCGTCGATGTCGGGCAGCATCATGTCGAGGACGACGGCGTCGGGACGGAACTCGCGGGCGGTGCGCACGGCGGTCTGGCCGTCGCCCGCGCTCTTGACGTCCCAGCCCTCGTAGCGCAGCGCCATCGAGAGCAGTTCGGCGAGTGTCGGCTCGTCGTCGACCACCAGCACGCGAACCGGACCGCCGTCGGGGCGGCGGAGTTCGTTGGTGTCTGCGTTCGCCATCGTCATGCCCCTACTTTCGCGGGTCACGCTTTGCGCGAGCTTTCCACTTCCTGTGTAGCACCTGTGACCGCCGCCCTGCTCCGGAATGTCACCGCGACCAGGACGAGTGCTGCCACAGTGAATACCCCGTTGCCGGCGAATGCCACCGGATCGTCGTCGTGCTTAAGGCCGGTGATGAGGAAACCGGCCCAGGCGTACGTCATGAGCGCGCCCGCGGCGAGGGCGACCTGGTGCCGGCTCTGCCACCCGGCCCGGCGGCTGAGCCAGGTGATCAGCCAGGCCGCCAGGATGACGATCTTGACAGTGAGAGCGACGCCCCGCCACGTCGCGGGCAACACCAGGTAGGCGCTGGACAGGACGAATGCCGCCACACCGACCAGCCACGGGCGGGCCACCCAGCGAGCCGATCCGCGCGGGGACGGCCCCGGCAGGGCGAAGGCGAGCGCGATCAGCGCGAGGGCGACGACCACGACGCCGGCGCTCTGGGCCCATGTGACGTGGTATTCGCCGCTGCGCAGGCTGTCGTACCGGATGAGCAGGCCCGCGGCGAGGTAGACGACGGCGGCCACGGCGAGCCCGATCCGGCCGAGCCACGGCGTCGTCCGGTGACGCCGCGTGAGCGTTTCGGTGAGCAGGATCGGGATGCCGATGCTCCACACCGCGTGATTGATCACGAACTGGAGGCCGTAGAAGGCGCTCACGCCGAGGAACGGGACGCGGACGGCGTCGTAGTCGACGCCCTCGTAGTCGACGCTGAACAGGGAGCCGTCGATGACCCCGGCCTCCACGAGGCCGTAGGCCAGGCCGAGAGCCAGGATGGTGGGCCAGCCCTTTCCGGTACGCCGGGTGGCCTCGCGGATCAGCAGGGCTCCACCGCCGTAGAGAGGCGCCAGGAGGATCAGCCCGCCGACGTCACGGATCGTCACGTTGCCGAGCAGGTACTCGCCGACGAGTGGCGCTAGGAGGAACAGGCCCAGGACGGGTTTCCACGGCGTACGCATGAAGCGGAGCGTGCCCGTTCGGGATGGCCCGTCGCGACGGCCGCCGGGCGGTACCGCGTCGACCAAAGTCGACGGCTCGGTCGCCCTTCGGCGGCGGCCGGGACATCGAGCGCGCCCCGTAGCGTGAGCCCATGCGGACGGACGCCGGACTGATCGCCCTGGCGGCGGTGCTCGGCGCGCTGTTCTGTCTGGACGCCAAGCAGGTCACGGTGGTCGACCTCGCGGTCGGCGTGCTCGCCTGCGCCGCGCTGCTGGCCCGGCGCCGGTGGCCGGTCCTGCTCACCGGGCTGCTCATCGCCTCGACGGCGCTGTCGGCGGCGGGCATGGGCGCCACCGCGATCGCGGTCGGCGCGGTGACGCTCTATCGATCCCCGCGGGTGACCGCGGCGGTCGTGGCCGTGCACGCGGTCGGCGTGGCCGGCCTGTTCGCGCTGGTCGCCGCCGACCACCAGGACTTCATCCAGGGGACGGCGGTGATCCTCGCGCTGGACGCGGCGGCCGTCGCCACCGGCCTGCTCGCCAGGTCACTGCGGGAGCGCGCCCAGGAGGCCGACGTGCGGCACTTTCTCCAGATCGAGGAAGCCCGGTATGCCGAGCGGGAACGCATCGCCCGCGAGATGCACGACGTCCTCGCCCATCGCATCTCGTTGATCGCCGTGCACGCCGGCGCGCTGGAGGTGCGACGCTCGGCGCCGGAGGCGGAGCGACAGGCGGCCGCGGTGGTGCGCCAATGTGCCTACGACGCGCTGGAAGATCTGCGAGCCGTGATCGGCATGCTGCGCGACGATGCCCCGCTCGACGCGGACCGGCCCCAGCCGACGCTCACCGACCTGCCCGCGCTCGTCGGGCAGGCCCGGCTGGCCGGCACGCCGATCACCGTCGAGGGCCGGCTCGACGACCTTCCGGAGGTGCCGGAGGCGATCGGCCGGCATTTCTACCGGGTGGTCCAGGAGGGTCTGACCAACGCGCGCAAGCACGCGCCGGGCTCACCGGTCCGGATCCGTCTGAAGGGCGGCGGGCAGGTCGCGGTGGAGATCACCAACCCGTTGTCGGCTGCCCCGGCGGAGCTTCCCGGGGCCGGGAGCGGGCTGATCGGGTTGGGCGAGCGGATGGACCTGATCGACGGCGAGCTGGAGTTCGGGCCGACGCCGAACGGCGAGTTCCGGCTTTCCGCCCGGGTACCGTGGCCGCCGTGACGCTCCCGGTCCGGGTTCTCATCGTCGACGACGACGCGCTGGTCCGCGCCGGGCTCACGATGATGCTGGGCGAGTTCGACGACATCGAGGTCGTCGGCGCGGTCGCCGACGGCACGGAGGTGGTCGGCGCGGTCACCCGGGCCCGGCCACACGTGGTGCTCATGGACATTCGGATGGCCGGGCTGGACGGCATCACCGCGACCGAGCAGCTGCGGGCCCGGAGCGAGCCGCCCGAAGTGATCATCCGGACCACCTTCGACACCGACCGGCACATCCGGCTCGCGCTGCGCGCCGGGGCCAGCGGCTTCCTGCTCAAGCACACCCCGCCGGAGCGGATCGCGCACGCCGTCCGGCAGGTCGCGGCCGGCGAGCCGATGCTCTCTTCGAACGTGTTCCGCCGGGTGATGGCCTTCGCCGCCGAGCCGGCGGCCGATCCGCGGCGGCACCGGGCCCAGGCGATGCTTCAGCGGCTCAGTCCGGGGGAGCGGCAGGTCGCGCTCCTGGTCGGCGAGGGGCGCACCAACCAGGAGATCGCCGTGGAGATGGTGATGAGCACGGCGACGGTCAAGGCGTACATGTCGCGCATCCTGACCAAGCTCGATCTCACCAACCGGGTGCAGGTCGCGCTGGTGGTGCAGGACGCGGCTGGATAACGCCGTGTCGGTGGCTGGGATAAACGGACAAAACACCCATAATGGCAGCATGGGAATCGTCGGGCGAGCTTTAGTGATCTTCCTCGTCCTCGCCTCGTCGCTCGGGGCGGTGCCCGCCGCGGCCGAGGCCGCCCCGAACTGCACGCTCACCAACGCCGGTGACGTCTACTGCGGCGGTGGCGCCCAGCCGGTCCGGGTCCCGGTCACCGGCAAGGTCGTCCAACTCGCCGCCTCCGGGGACAGCACCTGCGCGCTCACCGAGCCGGGCGAGGTCTACTGCTGGCCGGCCGACGAGGCGGCGGCGGCCGTGCCGACCGACGAAGGCCTCGGCTTCGACCCGCTGATCCTGATCTCGATCGGCCTGGCGCTGGTCGGCGCCGGGTTCACGCTGGTCAAGGTCGGTCAGGGCGCCAGGCCGAGAGCCGTGTCCCGCCACCGGTCGGCGCCCTCCTTGAGCCGCTCGGCGTAGTCCGGCCGGGTCCAGTTCACCCAGGTCAACTGGCTGAGCTGCTGCGCCGACCCGGCCGCGGTGATCGACATCGTGATGCCGGGCGTGGTCTGGGTGGTCAGCGAGGAGCCCTTCGGCACCCCGATCTCGTGCGAGGACGGGTCGGCGAACCCAAGCAGCGCCCACGGCACGCGTACGACCAGGTCGTCGCCGTCCCGGTGCCAGATCGAGCGGCTGTCCGGCTGCGGGTCGTGCGGGTCCCACGAGCCGTACCGGAGGATGCCCGCGTTCTGGAGTTCGAGCGGCAGCTTCTGCCCGGTGCTGGGCACGGTCAGCGGCCGGTTCACGATCAGGTTGAACGGCTTCCATCCGTCCGGCGCCTGGCCGCGCTGCGAGGGCGGCACGGCGTAGTCCAGGGGCATCGGATCGAGTTGCTTCCGCAGGTACGCCTGCCCGGTCCGCGCGACGAAGTTGAGGGCGAGCACCGCGTCCGGCTTGCGGTCCGAGCTCCCGGCGAACGGGGTGCCGGTCAGCCCCGGCAGCACGTCGAAGCCGAGGGCCAGCGAGTCCGGCGGCGAACCGCCGAGGCCGATGGTCAGGTTCACGTACGACTCGTCGACCGTCGCCGTCACCCGCCGCGCCGGCCAGCCGCCCTCGGTGTCCAGCAGTTGCTGCGGCGAGCCGCCGGGATCGCCGGTCGCGTCCATCGCCAGCAGCCCGAAGTTCTGCTCGCCGGTCATCGGGTCGTGCCACAGCGGGCGCCGGCCGGCGTCCTGGTGGGCGGCGGTGTTCCAGCTGAACTCGGACCACTCGTCGGTCCACTCGAACAGGAAACCGCCGGCCAGGTTCTGATCGTGGATCAGCCGCAGCAGGTCGGCGTCGGTCTGCATCGCCTCCTGCTCGCTGTGGTCTCCCTCGGTGCGCCCGAGCGGCGCGTTGTGGGCCGAGCCGATCGACGACGGCACCCCGAACTCGGTGATCAACGTCGGCATGTCCGGGTGGTGCCGCCCGAGGGCGGCGACATAACCCGCGTACGGGTCGGCCCGTCCCGCGTACTGGTAGTTCTGCAGGGCCGGCTCGTGCCGCTGGAAGTCCGGGTGGGAGGGGTAGGCGTGGTAGCCGGCGAACGTGCCGGCCGGCCAGTCCGGGGTCGGCCGCACGTGGTTGGCGTCCAGCTGCAGCATGTCCGCGCCGGCCAGGGGCTCGTCGGGGTGGCGCAACGGGTCGGTGGTCGGCCAGTTGACGAAGGCGATCGGCTGGCTGAGCCCCTGATCGGCCTCGTAACCGGCGAGCTCGTCCATGCGCGCGGCCAGCCACCGCTCGGTCGGGGTGGCGTCGCCGGTCGAGCGGAAATACTTTCCGTCATGGCCGGGTGCTGACGCGTTGCGTTTGTCGGACGCCTCACCCGCGTACGGGTCAAGCTCCGCGCCGATGATCCACCCGAGCAACCACCGGCTGACCTCCGTGTCCCAGACACCGCTCGCCCGGCCGGCCGAAGCCGGCCGGCTGAGGCGGCCGGAGACCGCCCCCGAGGCGTCCTTCAGCTCCCGCTGAAAGGCGGTGGTGACGGCCGGGTCGAAAAGGTTCCGCTTCCGGATGTACGACTGGTCGGGCAGGTCGACGCCCTGCATGAGATAGACCGGCCGCTCCGGGTTGGCCTCGTTGTACGCGGCGAGCTGCTGATAGAACGCGGGCGGGTGGATCGTGTAGATCCGCACCACCCGGATGCCGAGCCGGCTCATCGCCGCGAACCACGCCCGGTACTGCGCGGCCGAGATCGACAGCTCGCCCGCCTGGTGACCGGGCGTGGTGCTGCCCAGGTTCACTCCCGGCAGGAAGGTGCGGTCGCCGCCCGCGGTGTGTAACTGGAACTGCTGACCGTCCGTGCTCGCGACCATCTCGAGGCCGCTCGCGTCGACCGGCTTCGGCGCCCACGAGGCGGCCCGGGGCGGCGAGGGGATCTCGTTCATCCCGGCGATCAGGAACGCGGGTGAGCTGGGGGTCACCGACGACGTTCCGCCGGCCAGCACGAGGCAGAGTGCGAGCGTGAACACGCCGATCACGGTCGCTCGGACACGCCCGAATCGGGGATGCGCCGGCACGGACATCAGGTGGCTCGGAAAGTCGCCCACCCGAGCATTGTCGGCGGCGAAAGTTGCCGAATGCATCGAATTGTCGGGAAGCTGGGATCACTCGAACCCTCGCCGTTGGCCCGATGTTGTGCCAGCGTTGAGAACTGGGATCGGGTCGGCGGCCGCGGCCGTCCGCGGGGTGAGGAGCGAGTGTGGATCTTCTCGAGGAATACCGCCGGGCCACCTTCTTCTTCGAGTCGGGTGACCCGCTGGCGGCCAGCCGGCTCCTCGAGCCGATCGTCGAGGCCGAACCGCACAACGCCGCCGTCCGCCAGTTACTGGCCCGGGCCTATTTCAACTCGGCCCAGCTCAACCGTGCTGAAGCCCAGCTCAGGGCGTTGATCGAGCACGACCCCTCCGATCACTACGCACACCACGTGCTCGGCCGGACCCTCGAACGGGCCGGCCGTTTTCGTGAGGCGCTCCCGCACCTGCGCCTGGCCGCCGCGATGAAGCAGCAGCCCGACTACGCCGAGGCCGTCCACCGGGTCGAGCAGTGGCTCGGCAAACCGTCTCTAGGATCGTGACCGTGAAACTCAAGCTCGACCTGCACGACATCTTCAACCGGGGCCAGCAGATCGACAAGGCTCTGCGCGACATCATCGACGAGGCGATCGAGAAGAAGGCGACCCTCGTCGAGATCATCCCGGGCAAGGGCAGCGGCGCGCTGAAGAAGAAGGTGCTCCGGTTCCTCGACCAGCGCGAGATCAAGCAGCTCTATCACCGGGTCGAGAAGGACGGCGACAACTGGGGCCGGCTCTTCGTGCACTTCCGCTTCAACGAGTCGACCGGCCGCCGCGGCCGGGGCCGCTGACCGGCCGTGCCTGGCCGGCCGCCCCCGGTGACCGCGGGTCTCTCGTGACCGGGCGCCCCGAGTGGCCGTCGCCGGTGGCGGCTCAGAAGTTGTAGGTCTTTGCCACCGCCAGCAGCTCGCTGGTGTGTGAGCCGACGATGCCGACGCCGGCCGGGCGCGCCTGGAAGCCCGGCACCCCGTCGAACCCGTCGCTGCCGTCCATCACCCGGAACGCGACCGGCCCGGGGGTGCGGACCGTCACCGTGATCTCGATGCCGTCGGCCGGTGGCCCGTGGAAGGTGAAGCCCCAGCCCCACTTCTGGTCCTTCCGGTTGGCCGGGATGATCGACTGACCCTGGACCTCGGCCGCCAGCACCCGGGTGTCGGCCCCGACGTGCAGGGTGACCAGGCGCACCGGGCGCTGCGGGGTCAGCCGCAGCACCAGCCGCCGGGCGCCGGTGGAGGGGACGTCCTTCTCGACGGTCAGCTTCGGCGCCGGCAGATCGGCCGGCTGGGCCTGGCCGGTGCGCACCTTCTCGGGCCCGAACACCGGGAGGCTGTCGCGCACCTCGTGCGGATCGCCGGAGACGTATCGCGAGGTCCACTTCTGCACGCTCGGCTCGTCGCTGATCCACTGGGCGGTGCCGGTGTCGGCGTCGAGGGCGTACATCAGCTGGGTCAGCGCCGGGTGGGTGTCGTCGAACCGGTCGACCGACAGCCCGATCACGCTGGCGACGATCAGGGCGAGCGCGGCGGTCAGGGTCGGGAACAGGGCGCGGCGGCGCGCGCTGAGCGCCTCGAGCCCGCGCTGACCACCGCCTTCCGGGTGAATCAGGTCGACCACCGGCAGCAGCGCCAGACCGAGCAGCACGGCCAGGAACGCGCCCGCCCCGGCCATCGGCATGCCGAGTGCCGGGAACAGCATGATCACGGTCGGCAGCAGGATGATCACCGCGACCGCGCCGCCGACCACCACCGCGGCCACCGACCACCAGCCCCGCAGCAGGACGGCCACGATGCCGAGGATCGCACCGGCGAGGGCGGGCAGCGCGGCCAGATAGGAACCGCCGGGGGTGAGCCCGGCCAGCACCAACCCGAGCGCGGCCAGCCAGCCGAGCCCCGCGATCGCCAGGGCGGCCGCCCCGAGGCGCCGCCGGAACAGCGCGAACCAGGCGAAGATCACCAGCGCGGTCAGGGCCAGCACGCCCACCCGGTAGGGCTGCGGATGGTAGGGGTCGATCGGCAGCTCGGCGTACGCCGGGCGGATCAGCTTGAGGACCAGCCAGTAGAGCTGGGCCAGCACCGGGGCGGCGACGATCGGGATCAGCGTCACCGCGAACGCGCCCGCGCCGCGCTTCGCCGTGATGAGTCCGCGCCGCCGGGCCAGCCAGGCCAGCACCAGCACCGCGGCCAGGGCGAGCGCCGCCAGCGGCCAGACCAGCGCGCCCGGGTAGCGCACCAGCAGTCCGGGGGCCGGGAAATAGGTCGCGTCCTCGTTCGAGCCGAGCTGGGTGAGGTTGTCGTCGCCGAGCTCGCGGGTGAGCGCCAGCGCGTTGTCGCCGTGGTGCTGCAGGCTGTCGCGGTCCATCGCCGACGGCCGGTCGGTGGGCGCGTGATAGACCGCCGCGCCGTCGATGTACGCCGAGTTGAGCCCCTGGAAGCCGGCCAGCCGGAACGGCGTGAAGTCGGTGTCGTTGGGCAGCAGCCGGTAGATCTCGACCGCGAACGAGGTGCCGACCGGCTTGGGGGTGTGCGCGTACGCGTCGACGAGCTTCTGGTTGTGGTCGGAGGTCTCGAACATGATCGCCGGGCCCGAGCTGCCCCGGGCCTCGAAGTTGAGCACCACCCCGCCGTCCTCGGCGAGCGGACTCTGGTGCACGAACGCGGCCGCGCCGCACAGGCACGCCTCCTCGGCGTCGGTCAGCACGAGCACCACGTCGTTGCGCAGCTTCGGGCCGCTGACCAGCGCGCGGGCCGTCTCGAGCACGGTCGCCACGCCGGCCGCGTCGTCGTTGCCGCCCGGCCCGGTCTGCACCGAGTCGTAGTGGGCGACCAGGAACAGGCGGCCGGTCGAGGCGGTGCCCGGGATCACGGTGATCACGTTGCGGACGTGGGCGATGCCGATGCCGCCGGCCGAGGACGACAGCTCGCTGCCCTCCGGCGAGACCGTGTCCTGCACCTCGGGCGCCAGGCCCAGCCCCTGCAGGGTCGTGACGAGATGGTCGCGTACGCGATCTTGCGCAGCGCTCCCCACCGGGTGGGGAACCGTCGCGATGGCCTGGACCTGCGCGAAGGCCCGGCCGGCGCTGAACTGACTCGGCGGAGTCGAGGCGCCGGCCGCCGCGGGCGGCTCGACCGACCGCACGGCGGCGAGCCCGACCAGGGCGAGCACGACGATCGCCGCGAGAGCGGCGAGGGCCCGGCGAGCGACATCGACGAGGGCGGGAGCGCGCATGTGGTCATCTAAGCGGCTGGGTACGACAACCGGGTAGCGAAAAGATCGAATACGGCGTGGCATAGCGTTGTCGGGGTGAGTACGCCGATCGACCCCGCCGCCGTCGTCGCGGAGTTCATCGACGCGGTGTCCCCCTACGACCCCGATCCCGGCGCGAGGCCGGTGGCGGTCGTCGGTGTCCGCACCGCCCTGGGCGAGGGCGTCTTCCCGCTGAGCGACCACGTCGTCCGTGCGATGTGCCGGGCCCTGGCGTCATACCGCGACCCGGAGGACCGCGGCACCTGCGTCGAGTGCGGCGGCCGTCATCTCGACGAAAACCTGCACTGCCAGGATTGCGGCCGCCTGCACGGCATCCTCGGCCAGGTGATCGCCGAGCACGCGGCCCGGGTGGCCGCCGCGGCGAAGGCCGAGCCGACCGGTCCGGGCGGACCGGTCGACCCAGGGGAGGACGACAGGTGAGAAGCCGGAGTTGTGTGCCCGCCGCTCCTGATGGACGATCAGCGGGACATGCCCGGTGCAGACGAGTGGGGTTCTCGGCATGACTGAACGGTCGGTCGCGCCCCGCGTCCGTGGCACCACCGCTATGCCGCAGGAGCGGCTGCGCGTGCTCCTCGTCGAGGATGACGAGGGCGACGCGTTCCTGGTCCGCGAGCTGCTCGACGAGGCCGAGGCGCCGTTCGACCTGAGCATGGCGACCAGCCTGAGCGAGGCCAGCACCAAGATCCAGGGCGTGCAGTGCGTCCTGCTCGACCTGGGCCTGCCCGACGCCGAGGGCATCGACGGCCTTCGCCGGTTCCTGTCGGTCGCCGGCGGTGCCGCGGTCTGCGTGCTGACCGGCCGCTCCGACGAGCACCTGGGCGTCGCCGCGGTCGCCGAGGGCGCCCAGGACTACCTGGTCAAGGGCCAGGTCGACGGCGTCCTGCTGACCCGGGCGCTGCGCTACGCGGTCGAGCGCAAGCGGGCCGACGAAAACGCCCAGCGCCTGCGCGAGGTCGAGCTGCGGCAGGCCGAGTCGGCCCGCCTCGAGCGCGGCCTGCTGCCCCAGCCGCTGATGCAGACGACCGAGGTCGCGGTGCACACGTTCTATCGCTCGGGCCGGGCGATGGGGCTGCTCGGCGGCGACTTCTTCGACGTCGTCCAGGTCGGCGACGACCGCCTGCACGTGATCGTCGGCGACGTCTGCGGCCACGGGGTCGACGAGGCCGCGCTCGGCGTCGAGCTGCGGGTCGCCTGGCGGGCGCTGGTGCTGGCCGGGGTGCCCGACGAGGCGATCCTGAGTTCACTCGAACAGGTGCTGATGAGCGAGCGCCGGGCGCGCGAGATCTTCGCGACCGTCGCCTCGGTGGTGGTCGATCTGGCCGGCAACCGCGCGACCGTACGCCTGGCCGGCCACCCGCCACCCGTGCTGCTGGGCGAGGGCCGGGCCGTCCCGGTCACCGCCCGTCCCGGCATAGTGCTCGGCGTACGCCCCAAGCCGGCCCCGGTCAGCGAGGTCGAGTTCCCGGGCGCCGACTGGTCGCTGCTGATGTACACCGACGGGCTGATCGAGGGGCACACCGGTGCCGGCAGCGAGCGCCTCGACGTCGACGGCCTGTGCAAGCTGCTCGGCGAGCCGTTGGCCGCCGAGGTGCCGCTGGCCGCCCTGCCGGCCTGGCTGGTCGGGCGGGCCGAGCAGGCCAACGGCGGCCCACTGGCCGACGACGTGGCCATGTTGTTGATCTCCCGTGGGAAGGGCCGATGAACCTGCGCACCTGGACCCTGCGGCGGCGGATCGCGGCGCTGTGCATCACGGTCGGCGTGCTGCTCGGCGCGCTGGCGGTGTTCGCCGTGCTCACCGCCGCCCGCAACAACCGGCAGCTCGACGACGTGCTCAACCGGGCCTCCCCGATGCGGGCGTCCGGCGAGTCGCTCTATACCGCTCTGGTCAACCAGGAGACCGGCATCCGGGGTTACGCGATCACCGGTGACCCGGCCAACCTGGCGCCCTACACGAGCGGCCAGGCCGACGAGCGGACCGACCTCGCGCGCATCGAGGGGCTGCTCAAGCCGGGCGACACCGACATCAAGGCGTCCCTCGATCTGGTGAAGACGCGGGCCGCGGCCTGGCACACCGAGGTCGCCGAGCCGGTGATCAAAACCGTCCAGACCGAGGGCACGGCGGCCGGCCAGAACCGGATCACCGAGGCCTCGACCGGTCAGTTCGACACCATCCGTGCCGCGATCGACCGGATGCAGGGCCAGATCCAGGTGCTGCGCAACCAGTCGGCGGCGGCCGCCCGGCAGACCAGCCGGACCCTGGTCGCGATCCAGATCGCCGCCGCGGCGATCGTCATCCTCGCCGGTGCGGCCCTGTTGCTGCTGCTCGACCGGCTGGTCAGCCGCCCGGTGGTCGAGCTCGCCGAGCAGGTGCGCGGCGTCGCGGAGGGCGACTACGACCGGCACATCTCCAGCGCCGGCTCGCCCGAGCTGGCGAGCCTCGCCTCGGACGTCGACGGCATGCGGCGCAAGATCGCGGCCGAGCTGTCCGAGGTCCGCGAGGCCCGCACCCAGGTCGAGTGGATCAACGATCAGCTCAAGGTCCAGGCCGAGGAGCTGACCCGGTCCAACCGCGATCTCGAGCAGTTCGCCTACGTGGCGTCCCACGACCTGCAGGAGCCGCTGCGCAAGGTGGCCAGCTTCTGCCAGCTGCTGCAGCGCCGCTACGCGGGCCAGCTCGACGAACGGGCCGACCAATACATCGGCTTCGCGGTCGACGGGGCCCAGCGGATGCAGCGGCTGATCAACGACCTGCTGGCGTTCTCCCGAATCGGCCGCCTGACCAGCGGTTTCACCGACGTCGACCTCAACCGGGTGCTCGAGGAGGTCCGGTCGCAGCTCGAGGCCCGGGCCGGCGCCGACGGCGAGATCACCTGGACCGACCTGCCCATTGTGGAGGGCGAGGAGCCGCTGCTGACGACCCTGTTCGTCAACCTGATCGGCAACTCGCTCAAGTTCCGGCGGCCCGACGTGCCGCCGGTCATCCAGATCAGCGCCCGGCGCGAAGGCGACGAGTGGCGGATCAACGTGCGCGACAACGGCATCGGCATCGAGGCCGAGTTCGCCGACAAGGTGTTCGTCATCTTCCAGCGGCTGCACGCGAGGGACGCCTACGAGGGCACCGGCATCGGACTGGCCATCGTCAAGAAGATCGTCGAATATCATGGCGGTCGGATCTGGCTCGATCTCGAAGTCCCGGAAGGCACCTCGATCAACTTCACCATCCCGGTGTTGCCGGGCCTGCCCGGCACGGAGAAGACGTTGGAACCGCGGAAAGAGGTCACGGCGTGATCGCCTGCACCGAGCGGCACCGCCGGCAACCGCACGACGGTGGCCGCAGGCGAGGGCCGGAAGAGCGCGCCCAGGGAGGGCCGGCATGACCGAGATCACTAGAGCCGAGGGCACCGCGATCGAGGTGCTGCTGGTCGAGGACGACCCCGGCGACGTCCTGATGACCCAGGAGGCGTTCGAGGAGCACAAGGTCCGCAACCGGCTCACGGTGGTCTCCGACGGCGCCGAGGCCCTGGCCTACCTGCGCCGCGAGGGCGCGTTCTCCGGCGCCGTACGCCCCGACCTGATCCTGCTCGACCTCAACCTGCCCCGCCGCGACGGCCGCGAGGTGCTGGAGGAGATCAAGAAGGACGAGGACCTCGGCCGCATCCCGGTGGTCGTGCTCACCACCTCCTCGGCCGACGAGGACATCCTGCGCAGCTACCAGCTGCACGCCAACGCGTACGTGACCAAGCCGGTCGACTTCGAGCGGTTCATCGCGGTGATCCGGCAGATCGACGAGTTCTTCGTCAGCGTCGTGAAGTTGCCGCCGCGTGCTTGACCAGGTCGCCGAGCTGATCCGGGAGGTCGCGGCCACGGTCGTGCTCCCGCGTTTCCGGCACCTCGCGGCCGACGAGGTGCACCAGAAGACCCCGGGCGATCTGGTCACGATCGCCGATCAGGAATCCGAGCGGGAACTGACCCGCGGGCTGACCGCGCTGCTGCCCGGCTCGACCGTCGTCGGCGAGGAGGCGGTCGCCGCCGATCCGGGCATCCTCGACCGGCTCAGCGGCCAGGGCCCGATCTGGATCGTCGACCCGGTCGACGGCACCAACAACTTCGCGGCCGGCAAGGAGCCGTTCGCGATGATGGTGGCGCTGGTCGAAGCCGGCGAGACGGTCGCGTCGTGGATCCTCGACGTGCCGGGCGACCACCTCACGGTGGCCGAGCGCGGTTCCGGCACCTACCGCGACGGCGTACGCGTCAAGAGCCGCACCGACGACCCCGGCGTCGCCGCCATGGTCGGCGTGGTCGCCACCCACTACTTCCCGGCCGGCCTGCATGACGAGGCGAAGGCCAACGCGCACGTCTTCGGCGAGATCACCCGCGGCCGGCACTGCGCGGGCTGGGAATACCCGGCCGTGGCCACCGACCGGCAGCAGTTCGCGGCGTTCTGGCGGGTGCTCCCGTGGGACCACGTGCCGGGCACGCTGATCATCCGGGAGGCCGGCGGCACCGTGCGGCACTTCGACGGCTCCGAATATCAGCCGGCCAACCGCGACTCGGGCCTGCTGGCGGCGGAAAACCCGGAGATCTGGCAGTCGGTCCGCGACGCGCTGCTGCCGTCGTTCCGCCGTTAGTTCTTCTCGTCCCGCGACACGATCATCACCCGGTTGCCGGCCGGGTCGAGCACCCGGGCCATGCGTTCGCCCCAGGCCTGGTCGCTCGGCTCCTCGACGACCAGCACGCCGGCCGAGCGCAGCGTGGCGACGGCCCGGTCGCAGTCGTCGGCATAGACGCACAGCTCCAGCGCGTCGGCCGGCGCGGCCAGCGGGTCGAGGCCCAGCCCGAGCTCGCTCGCGCCGAGCCGCACGACCACGAAATCGGGGTCACCCTCGGGCGGATAGGCGTAGGTCAGCCGGAAACCGAGCAGGCCGACGTAGAACTCACACGCCGTCGCGATTGAGGGGACGGTCACAATCGGAAACGCCTCGGTGAACACGACTGCCACCCTAGGGTGCGGAGCATGTCCGATGCGTACCTCGATGAGATCTTCGGCCTCCGCGGGCGCACCGCGGTCGTGACCGGGGGAAGCTCCGGTCTCGGGCGGGCGATGGCGATCGCGCTGGGCCGGGCCGGGGCCCGGATCATCCTGGTGGCGCGGCGTCCGAAGCCGATGTCCGAAGTGGTCCGGGAGCTCGCCGGGCACGGCGCCGAAGGGCACGCGATCTCGGCCGATCTCGCCGACCGGGCGGCGCTCACGGCCGCCGTCGAGCAGATCAGGGACGGGTACGGGGATCCCGACGTGCTCGTGAACTCGGCCGGGGTGAACCGTCGACCGCCGATGGATGAGCTCACCGAGGATGACTGGGACGTCACGATGAGCGCAAACCTCACCGCCCCGTTCCGGCTCGGGCAGGCCTTCGGCCCGCGGATGGCCGCCAAGGGCTGGGGGCGAATCATCAATGTCGCGTCGCAGCAGGCCTTCCGGGCGTACGGGAACAGCGGCGCCTACGGGGTCTCCAAGGCCGGCCTGGTCGCGCTCACCCGTTCGCAGGCCGAGGCCTGGTCGCCGCACGGAGTGTGCTGCAACGCGATCGCGCCCGGAGTGGTGCACACCCCGCTGACCGAGCCCACCTTCGCCGACCCGGCCAAGGTCGCTCAGCACGCCGCCCGCGCGATGATCGGGAGAAACGGCGTACCGGACGATTTCGGGGCGTGTGCCGTCTTTCTGGCCAGCGATGCTGCCGTTGCCGTGACCGGCCAGACACTCTTCGTCGACGGCGGATACTCCGCGACTTGATCTATCTGTCCACCCCTTGCGCCCCGCGATAGAGTTTGCCCCGCTCATGACCTGGGGAGGTTCCGTGGCGGCGACAACCCTCCGCCGGCTTTACGCTGCGCTCGCGTTACTCGCGACCGCCTGCGCGCTGATGCTGGCCGCGCCGGGCTCCGCGGCCTACGCCGAGCCCAGTGGCGAGAGCGGCGGCAAGAAGCTCGAAGATGCCCTGGAGTCGGCGGCCAAGGGCCAGGCCGACGCCATCCAGAAGCTGAACGCGTCCAAGAAGCGCCAGTCCGACCTGCAGAAGCTGGTCGCCCAGTCGCAGGCCGGCGCGAAGGACCTCGAGGCGCAGGTCGGTGTCATCGCCAACCGGTCCTACCGCCTCGGCCGCACCAACACCACGACCATGCTGCTCGACAGCAGCTCGCCCGACATCTTCCTCGAACGGGCCGAGCGGCTCGACATGATGGCCCAGGTCGACGGGTCGACCCTGAAGAAATATCAGGACGACCTCAGCGCGGCCCGGCAGGCCAAGGCCGACATCGACCGCGAGGTGACCGAGCAGCAGAAGCAGGTCACCGCGCTGGGCAGGAAGAAGAAAGAGGCCGAGCTGGCGCTGGCCGGCATCGGTGGCGGCGCGACGGGCAGCGGCTTCCTCGACCCCCACTCGCCGCTGGCCAAGGCGGCTCCGCGCAACTCGGACGGGTCGTGGCCCAAGGAGGGCTGCACGATCAACGACCCGACGACCACCGGGTGCATCACGCCGCGCATGCTCAACGCCTATCAGAACGCCAAGTCGGCCGGGTTCACCCACTACGTGGCGTGCTTCCGGCATCAGGACAGCGGCGAGCATCCCAAGGGCCGGGCCTGCGACTTCTCGGCCCACTCCAGCGGCTTCGTCGACAAGGCCGCGACCGGCGCAGACAAGGACTACGGCAACCGGCTAGCGGCGTACTTCATCAAGAACTCCGATCGGCTCGGCGTCCTCTACGTGATCTGGTACCGGCAGATCTGGATGCCCGGCACCGGCTGGAAGGCCTACAGCGCCACCGGCGACGCGGCCGCCGTGCACACCAACCACGTACACCTGTCGGTGCTCTAGGTTTCGACGGCGAAGAGGTTTTTGAGGGCGGCTCGGTAGCATCTCCGCGATGGGAGCTCCGCCGCGTGCGCTGCCGTCCGCCCTCGCCTCGACACTCGTGTTCGGGGCCAGCGGGTCGGTGCTGGTCCTCGAGATCGTCGCGCTGCGCCTCGTCGGGCCGTACGTCGGCGTGACCCTGCAGGTCAGCAGCTCGGTCATCGGGGTCTCGCTGGCCGCGATCGCGTACGGCACCTGGCTGGGAGGCCGGCTGGCCGACCGTTTCGACCCGCGCGCCCTGCTCGCCCCGGCCCTGATCCTGGGCGCGATCGGCACCGCTCTCACCCTGCCGCTGGTCCGCTGGGCCGGGCAGATCCTGCGCGGTGGGGCCGCCCCGGCCGTGCTGCTGCTCGCCGCCATGGCCGTCTTCCTCCCGGCGTTCCTGCTCTCCACGGTCACGCCGATGGTGGTGAAGCTCCAGCTGGCCGACCTCAACCGGACCGGCGCGGTGGTCGGGCGGCTCTCCAGCATCGGCACGCTCGGCGCGATCACGGCGACGCTGGCGACCGGCTTCATCTTCGTGGCGGCCCTGCCGAGCAGCTGGATCGTGCTGGGCCTGGCCGGGCTGCTGGCGGTGGGCGGCCTGATCCTCGGCTGGCGGCTGCGGCGGGACGCGGGCGAACTGCCCGGCAGCCCGCGCGCCCGGGCGCTGCTCGGCGTGGTCGGCCTGGCGGCGGCCGGGCTGGGCGCGACCGCTCCCGACCCGTGCGACGTCGAGACGGCCTACCACTGCGCCTCGGTCGAGGTGGACCGGGCCGACCCGAGCGGGCGTCTGCTGATCCTCAACTCGGCCCACCACTCGTACGTCGACCTGAGTGACCCGTCGCACCTGGATTTCGCGTACGTCCAATGGATCGCGGCGGTGACCGACGCGCTGAGCCCGGGCCCCGCCTCGCCGATCGATGCCCTGCACCTCGGCGGGGGCGGCTTCACGATGCCGGAATATCTGCGGGCGACCCGGCCCGGCAGCCGCCAGCTGGTGCTCGAGCTGGACGGCGGCCTGGTCAAGCTCGACCGGCAGAAGCTCGGGCTGGTGACCGGGCCCGACCTGCGGGTCGAGGTGGGCGACGCGCGAGTCGGGCTGACCGCGCAGCCGGCGGCGGCCTACGACCTGGTGATCGGCGACGCGTTCGGCTACCTGGTGGTGCCCTGGCACCTGTCGACCCGCGAGATGATGGCCCAGGTCGCACGGACGCTGCGGCCGGGCGGGGTCTACGCCCAGAACGTCATCGACCATCCGCCCGACCGGTTCGTCAAGTCCGAGTTGGCGACCGTGGCGGCGGTGTTCCCGCACGTCGCGCTGATCGCCCCGCCGAAGGCGCTGTCCGGCTCGACCGGCTCCAACTTCGTGATCGTCGCCTCGAAGAGCCCGCTGCCGCTGACCACGATCCGCGCCGGGCTCGACCGGCACGCCAAGGAGCCGGTGACCCTGCTGCCGGACGGCTCGTTCGCCGGGCACGCCCGGGTGCTGACCGACGACTACGCCCCGGTCGACCAGCTCCTCGGATATTGAATCCGGACATAACTCCCAGTTTCGGGGTGCGGGGCTTCGCCGCCGGTGCCGCGGGTCACAATCGGCATATGGGGCGGACGGAGCGAAACGGTCAGGCGGGTCCGCTTCGCGTCGCGGGCCGGTACCGGCTCGTCGAGAAGCTCGGCGCCGGCGGCATGTCGGTCGTCTGGCGCGGCTACGACGAGGTGCTCGGCCGGCCCGTCGCGGTCAAGGTGCTGTCCCCGCGACTCGCCGGCGACCAGGCATTCCGCGACCGGCTACGCCAGGAGGCGCTCGCCGCCGCCCGGCTCGCCCACCCGCACATCACCGGCATCTTCGACTTCGGCGAAACCCCGCTCAACGGCGAACTCTCGGTGCCGTTCGTCGTCATGGAACTCAACGACGGCGAATCGGTCGCCGCCCGCATCGGCCGGCAGGGGTCGCTGGACTGGTGCGAGGCGGTGACGATCACCGCCGAGGTCGCGTCTGCGCTGGCCACCGCGCACGCGCGCGGGCTCGTGCACCGCGACGTCACACCGGCCAACGTGATGCTCACCGGCGCCGGGGCCAAGGTCGTCGACTTCGGCATCTCGGCCGCGGTCGGCCAGCGCGACGCGTCGCCCGACGGCAGCCTCCTCGGCACGCCGGCCTACCTCGCCCCCGAACGCCTCGGCGGCGCCCAGGTCGCGGCCGCCGCCGACGTGTACGCCCTGGGACTCCTGCTCTATCGCAGCCTCACCGGCCGGCTGCCCTGGCCGGCCGAGACCACCGCCGAAGCGTTGCGGGCCCACCTCTACGCCGCTCCCGACCCGGTGCCCGACCAGCCGGGGATGCCGTCCGCGGTCGGGTCGCTGTGCCTGCGCTGCCTGGCCAAGAACCCGGCCGACCGCCCGCGCGCGGCCGAGGTGGCCCGGTCGCTGGCCGCGCTGGTCGGGCTTCAGCCGGTCATCCCGTCGATCACCGCGCACGAACCGAGCGCGGTGCCGGCTCGCGGGGCGGCGACCCTGAACCCCGCGCGGCGAGGGCTCGGCCGCGCCGCTCTCGCTTATCTGGGACTTCCGGGCGGTACGCCGGGTCCGAGGCCGCGCACCCGCACCCTGCGACTACGCGCCGGACTGAGGATCGGAACGGCGCTCGGGATGGGCGGCGTACGGCCCCTCGGCGGCGGCGTCTTCGCCGGCCGCCGCCCGTCGCTGCCGGTCGTGTCGCTCCGCCATCGAGTGCAGGCGGTGATCGGCACCGTGGCCCTGGTGGTCGTCGGCGGTCTGGCCTGGTCGTCGTCGCGGGGCACTCCGGCGGTCGAACAGGCGCAAGCGGCCGGCACGGCCCCGGCGTCGGTGCCGCAGGGGACCGTCTGCGCGGTGCGCTACCAGCTCAAACGCGATTCGGGCAGCGACTACGAGGCGCTGCTGACGGTCGCGGCGACCGATGCCGTGGCCGGTCATCTCTGGCGCGTGCGGTTCGCCTATCCGGGGTCGCAGAAGCTGACCTCGCCCGAGAAGACGGTCGCCCAGAAGGGACACAAGGTCGTCGTCAAGGGGCGGGGAAAACTGCGGGCGTTCACGCTGCGAGGGGACTATCGCGGCGTGAACGCGCTGCCGTTCTCGTTCAGTCTCAACGGGCACCGGTGCCGGGCCGAGGTTCTCGGGAGCATGACCGGGCCCGCCTCCGACGACCAGCAGGGCGTGAGCGAAGCGGCCGGTAATGGGTCGACTGCCGGCCGGAGAGTCCCGTAGCTTTTCCTCGTTGTCTTCCCTGCAGCCGGATGGAGATGAGCATGTCTCTCACCATGGTGACGGTCCCCGCCCCGACGCGTGGGGACACCGCCCGGCTCTAGCCTCAGTCGCTGCCGGCCCGGCGGCCTTCTCACTCCTCGCGATGGGGCAGTCCCCCTCTTCCCCCTGCTTGAGGAGTTCTTCTTGCGTGCCCTTTTCGCCGTGCCCCTGGGCGCGGACTTCTGGAAACTGTGGGCCTCATCCGCCGTGTCCAACCTCGGCGACGGCGTCACCATGGTCGCCGGCCCCCTGCTCGTCGCCTCGATCAGCCCCGACCCGGCCGCGGTCGCCGGCGCCGCCTTCGCTCAACAACTGCCGTGGCTGCTGTTCGCCCTGATCAGCGGCGCCTGGGCGGACCGTCTCGACCGGCGGCGCCTCGTCGTGGCGGTCAACGTGGTGCGGGGCGGGGCTCTCGGCGTACTCGCTCTGGCCGTAGCCGCCGGCTCAGCCGGCGTCCCCCTGATCCTGATCGTCTGCTTCGTCCTCGGCACCGGCGAGACCCTGGCCGACACCGCGTCGGCCGCCTTCGTCCCGGCCCTCGTGCCGCCGGTGTCGCGGCCCCGAGCCAACTCGCTGCTCTACGCCAACTTCAACCTGATCAACCAGTTCGCGGCGAAGCCGTTAGGGGCGTGGCTGTTCGTCGTGGCCGCCTCCCTGCCGTTCGGCTTGAACGCGGCGACATTCGGCGTATCCGCGCTGCTCGTGGCCTCCCTCCGCCCGCTACCGGCAACGGGCCGCTCCGGCCGGCTGCGTTCGGAGATCTCCTTCGGGGTCCGCTTCCTGTTCGCCCACCGCCTGCTCCGTACCCTGGCCGTCACGATGGCCGTGGCCAACCTGGTCTTCTGCGCGGCGTTCGCGGTCTTCGTGCTCTACGCGACGCAGCGCCTGGGCCTGTCCGACATCGGGTACGGCGTGCTGCTGCTCGCCTTCGCGGTCGGCGGCTTCCTGGGCACCCTGGTCGCCTCCCGCCTGCTCCAAGCGGTCGGCGCGTCCCGGCTGCTCCGCCTCGGCCTGCTGGTCGAGGTGGCCCTGCACACAACCCTGGCCCTGACCACGAACCCGCTGGTCGCCGCCCTGATGATCGTCATCTTCGGCATCCACACGACGGTCTGGGGAGTGGTCGTGACGACCATCCGCCAGCGCGACATCCCGGCCGAGCTGTACGGCCGGGTGACCAGCGTCTATTCGCTGACCGACGTGGCGGGGGCGGCGCTGGGCTCCCTGCTGGGCGGCCTGTACGCCACGGCGTTCGGC
The DNA here is from genome assembly GCF_040682075.1 of Actinoplanes sp. NPDC051411. Lineage (NCBI taxonomy): Bacteria > Bacillati > Actinomycetota > Actinomycetes > Micromonosporales > Micromonosporaceae > Actinoplanes > Actinoplanes sp. NPDC051411. Next base: position 27,563 of record NZ_JBFBAD010000023.1, read on the forward strand.
CTGACCGCCACTTACGCCGCGGCGGCGGTGGCCATGTTGCTGGTGGCCTCGTTCGCCTGGCGCCCTCTCCGAGTCGCCACTGTTTGACCCTGCGTGAGGTCGACTCCTGGTTAGGCCTCCTCCGTCCACCAGCCCGGCCGTGTTCGGGTTGGTGGGCGGGGCCGGCTCGTGCGCCGATAGGGTCGAGCCATGTCGAGGCTTGCGGTAGTCACGGGTGGCGGCACCGGCATCGGCCGGGCGACGGCCGGCATGCTGGCCGGCGAAGGCTACGACGTGCTCATCGTCGGCCGCCGCGCGGACGTGCTGACCGACGCGGTGAAATGGATCGGCCCGCAGGCCACCGCGGTCCCGGCCGACATCGCAGACCCGGCCCAGATCCCCCAGGTGGTCGCGGCCGTCGGCGACCGCCCGCTCGACGTGCTGGTCAACAACGCCGGCGCCTACGTGGCCGGCCAGAACTCCACATTGGAGCAGGTGGCCGCCCACTGGCAGGCCAACTTCGAGTCCAATGTGCTGACCGCCGTCCTGATGACGACCGCCCTGCTGCCCTCGCTGCGGCGCCCCGGCGGCCGGATAATCCTGACCAGCTCGATCGCGGCTCAGAAGGGCGGCGGCGGCCCCTACTCCGCCGCCAAGGCCGCCCTGCACGGCTACGTCCTCGACCTGGCCACCGACCTCGGCGACCAGGGCATCACCGCCAACGTCATCGCACCCGGCTACGTAACCGACAGCGAATTCTTCGCCGGCCGCATGACCCCGGCCGGCCACGAAAACCGGGTAAACGCGACCCTCCTGAAGCAAGCCGGCACCCCCTCCGACATCGCCGAGGCCGTCCGCTGGCTGACCGGCCCCGGCGGCGGCTACGTCACCGGCCAGATCATCAACGTCAACGGCGGCTCAGTCCTGGGCCGCTGACCCACCCATCCGCCCACCGAGCCGGCTTCGTCAGCTGGCCTCTCGGCGGCCCGGCCGCTGCGCCCGCCGCGCGCCGATCGTGCCGGGCCGGCGGTCCCTCTTCTCTGGCCGGGTCGGCGGTTGTCAGTCGGCGTCGCCGGTGAACTTGCCCTCGCCGGCCTCGTTGCGCCGAAAGCGAAGCCCAGACCAGTGATCGTCGATCGCCACCTGACCGCACGGCCGCATGTCGAACTCGGCCACAATCGGCCACAGCGAATCCCGGTTGATGTCGGCCTTGTTGCCCTTCGGGTAGGCGACCCAGAACGCACCCGGCTTATCCAGATCGTCGTCGTGCTTCTCCAGTTGTTCCCGCGCCTGGGCCGCACTGCCGGCAAACACGACCGCCGTACTCGCCGTAGCCAACGTGTCGACCTCCCGCACGCCATCAGGCATCGGCGCCAGCAGCGCCAACCGCGCCGGGTCGGACAGCCAGACGGTGGTATGCGGCTTGATCAGCAGTTTCTCGGCAATCGTCTTCATGCCACCGACCCTCCCACCGCCAGATTTGTTGTTCAACGCAATGCCCGAAAACCCGCCGCCCAGATCAGCCCGCCTCGTCACCCGATCCTCGGGGATCTCTGGCCGTCCAGGAATCTCTGGCAGCTCGAACGTCTCTCGCGACTCGACCGTCAAGGACGTCTCGAACGTCCTTGGCGTCCTTGACGTCCCTGGCGTCCCTGGCGTCCCTGGCGTCAGGAAAGCCGCCGACCGCACGAAAATCCCCGGCGCTCTGGGCGTCTCCGGCAGTTCGGCTGCCGGCCGAGCCGGCGACCGGCCACCGCCCCACTCGCCGCGGTCGCCCGGGACCGGTTCGGCCACCCATCTGCACGATGCGCTCACGCGCGGCCCAGCGTCTGCGATCCTCCGCCGGATCGGGTGCGCGGAACTGAACAATCCGCGCCCCGCGCGCTGCCTCGATCGCGCTGTCGCCCGAACCGTCCCCGCTTTCGCCCAGGACCGGAAGACCACGTCCTTCCTCCTCGCGAATATCGAGCTGAAGAAGCCGAAGGCGACTCGCCGTCCGGGCGCCAGCATCACCCCGCCCATCGACCCGACCCGGCCGCCGCGCCTTCCGTCGCTGCCCACCTTCGCCACGCCGCCAGCCTCCAGCGCCCCGCTCATCTTCACCGTCGCGCAGGTCGTCAGCGTGGCGCGGGTCGGCAGCCTCGCGCGGGTCGGCAGCCTCGCGCGGGTCGGCAGACTCGCGCGGGTCGTCGGTGTCGCACCGGTCGTCGACAACGCGCCTGTCCTCAGTACAACGGCCACCTCCAACCCGTCCGCTGCCTTGATCGCGACGGCTTCCTTCAGCGCCTTCCAAACCCCTCTCTCGAGCACTCGCATCGCGGCCCAAGCACTCATCAAGCAGGCGATCCGCGTCGCGCAGGCGATCCGCACCCACCGGCGGCTGCTCGCTCACGCCCCGCAACTGGCTGACGCCACGCAACTGGCTGAGGTCGCGCGGATGGCTGGCGTCGCGCAGGTGGCTCGTGTCGCGCGCACGGAACCTCTCGCGCGGATCGCGCGGCCCGGCACTATCGCTCGGCGGACGGCCCGACTCCCGCCCGAATCGACCATCCTCTCCGGCGTCCGGGAAGCCTCGGCGCCGCCGCCCGCTGTTGCGCCGCTCATCGGCCGGCTGGAAGTGTCTCCGGCGGGTTGACCTTCGATTTTTCGGCACGATCCGCTCCTCTCCGAAGCTGGCGAACGGCCCGACTCTGGCGGGCGCGGCCGGATCGGCGTACGAGATCTTTTGAAGCTGTGGATAACTTTCTGGCCTGTGGATAACCGGGGTTTTGTCGGTGGCGGCTGATAGACATGCCGGGTGACCGAGACGACCCCCATCGTGGCTGACCAGGCTCAGCGAGCAGCGGTGCGCGAGCGTGCCGAGGAGGTGCTGCGCCGCCTCGCCGGCGAGCACGCGACGCTGCGAGAAGACCAGTGGCGCGCCATCGAGGCGCTCACGGTCGACCGGCGGCGGGTGCTCTGCGTCCAGCGAACAGGCTGGGGCAAATCGGCCGTCTATTTCGTGGCGACCGCGCTGTTGCGTGACGGCGTCACGGCGCAGTCCGGTGAGCGGGCGGCCGGCCCGACCGTGATCGTGTCGCCCCTGCTCGCGCTCATGCGAAACCAGGTCGAAGCGGCCGCCCGCGCGGGCATCCGGGCCCGCACGATCAACTCGGCCAACCTCGACGAGTGGAGCCTGATCCAGGCCGAGATCCGGCTCGGCGAGGTCGACGTCCTGCTGATCAGCCCCGAGCGCCTCAACAACCCCGATTTCCGCGACAGCGTGCTTCCCGATCTGGCCGCCACGACCGGGCTGCTTGTGGTCGACGAGGCACACTGCGTTTCCGACTGGGGGCACGACTTCCGCCCGGATTATCGGCGCCTGCGCCAGTTCCTGGCTGGGCTTCCTTCCCGTACGCCGGTGCTCGCCACAACGGCAACCGCCAACTCCCGGGTGACCGCCGACGTCGCCGACCAGCTCGGTGACGCGCTCGTGCTGCGCGGTTCGCTCGAACGTGACTCGCTCCGCCTGGCCGTGCTCGACCTGCCCGACCCCGCGCACCGGCTGGCCTGGCTCGCCGACCACCTCGAGCGGCTCCCCGGCTCCGGCATCGTCTACACCCTGACCGTCGCCGGGGCCACCGAGGCCGCCGACTTCCTGCGCTCGCGCGGCTTCGCGGTCGCGTCCTACACCGGCCAGGTCGACGACACCGAGCGCCGCGCGGCCGAGCAGGGCCTTCTCGACAACAAGCTCAAGGCCCTGGTCGCCACGTCGGCGCTGGGCATGGGCTTCGACAAGCCCGACCTCGGCTTCGTGATCCACCTCGGTGCCCCGCCGTCTCCGATCGCCTATTACCAGCAGGTCGGCCGGGCCGGCCGTGCGGTCGAGCACGCCGAGGTCGTGCTGCTGCCGGGCGCCGAAGACGTCGCGATCTGGCGCTATTTCGCCTCACTGGCGTTCCCGCCCGAGGACCAGGTGCGGTCGGTTTTGGCCAACCTGGCGCCCGACCGTCCGATGTCGACCCAGGCGCTCGAACCGCTGGTCGACCTGCGCCGCAACCGCCTCGAGATGATGCTCAAGGTCCTCGACGTCGACGGCGCCGTCCGCCGATCAAGGGGCGGTTGGCTCGCCACCGGCCAGCCGTGGACCTATGACACCGCTCGCCTCCGCCGGGTCGCCGAGGCGCGCACGGCCGAGCAGAACACGATGATCGAATATGCGTCGAGCGCCACCTGCCGCATGGAGTTCCTCCGGCGGTGTCTGGACGATCCGGAGGCCACGCCCTGCGGCCGGTGCGACAACTGCGCCGAGCCGCTGTTCGACGCCGAGGTGTCGGCCGCGTCACTCGCCGCGGCCAACGCGTTCCTGGGCAAGCCGGGTGCCGAGATCGCCCCGAAGAAGATGTGGCCCACCGGCCTGGCCGCGGTCGGCCTGTCGGTCAAGGGCAAGATCGCACCGTCCGAGCAGATCGAGCCGGGCCGCTCCGTCGGCCGCCTCTCCGACCTGGGCTGGGGCAACCGCCTCCGCGCCCTGGTCGCCGAGGAGTCACCCGACCAGCCGATTCCCAGCGACCTGGCCGCCGCCGTCGTCGAGGTCCTCAAGGCGTGGGCCCACGGCGACGACGCGTGGGCCCAGCGCCCGGCCGGCGTGGTCGCGGTCGGCTCGCGCCGTCACCCGCTTCTCGTGCAGAGCCTGGCCGAACACATCGCCAAGGTCGGCCGCCTCCCGCTGCTGGGCGCGCTGACCTCAACTCACGAGGGTGGTGGCGCCCGGGGCAACAGCGCCCAGCGGGTGCTGGCGCTGCACGACGCCTTCACGGTCCCGGCCGAGCTCAAGGCGCAACTGCCCACGTTGGCCGGCCCGGTGCTGCTGGTCGACGACCTGGTCGACTCCGGCTGGACGATGACGCTGGCCGGCCGAGCCCTGCGCCGCGCCGGCGCCGGCGCGGTGATGCCACTCGCGCTGGCCGTAGCCAACTGACGTCGCGCACGGCAAGGCAGCGGCCGCGCGGCGAGCTTGACGTCGGGCGCGGCGGAGGCAAGCTGACGGCGGTCGCGTCGCGAGCTGTCGGGCACGGCGGGCGGAGCTGGGCGCCAGGCGCAGCGAGCTGACGGCGGTCGCGTGGCGAGCTGTCGGGCGCGGCGGAGTTGCGCGCCAGGCCCGGCAAGCTGACGGCGGTCGTGTGGGCTGTGCCGCTGACGCGGTTGGGGACTGACGCTCGGGTGGGGGATGGCCGGCCATGGCCACCTCCGTCAGAATAGGGCGCAGTCCTTCAAATCGGGCAAACCAGGCATCCGAGACCCGGCGGCAGCTCGATACCGGTAGGGGGTATGCTCTGGGCTATGTCCGATGAGTCGACACCCCACGCTGGCCCGCACGGCTACTCCGGTGACAAGGCTGCCCTGCTCGGGCGTCTTCGCCGCATCGAGGGGCAGATCCGTGGCCTTCAGCGGATGGTCGACGAGGACACCTACTGCATCGACGTGCTGACTCAGATCTCTGCCGCCAAGAGTGCACTTCAGGCGGTGGCGGTCGGCCTGCTTGAAGATCACCTGGCTCACTGTGTCGTCGACGCGGCGCGGGCCGGTGACCCGACGGCCAAGGTCAAAGAGGCGTCCGATGCGATCGCGCGGCTCGTCCGCTCGTGACGGGCGTTTGTCTGAGAGGGGCTTTGCCATGGCTGTGACCAACATCTACACCGTGACCGGGATGACCTGCTCGCATTGCGTGCAGGCGGTGACCGGCGAGCTGTCGACGCTTCCCGGCGTCGAGGACGTGCGGGTCGACCTGGCCTCGGGCGCGGTGACGGTGACCAGCGCGGCACCGCTCGCCGACAACGACGTGCGGGCCGCGGTCGACGAGGCGGGCTACGAGCTGGCGACGGCCTGACGGCGGGAACTTTGCGGGCACGCCGACGGACCTATGAAGCGGGCACGCCGACGGGCATATGAAGACGACGGGCCTATGAAGACGAGGCGTGATCAGGGAGCAGGGGACGGCGGGGTCTGGCATGGCTGTTGATCAGGAGACGGAGGAGTCTCCGGGCTTCGGCCGGCGGCCGGCGAGCGGCGGGAAGGCGGCGGAGGAGAAGGCGACGTTCCGGCTGGCCGCCTACGGCGCGCTGCTCGTCGTCGTGCTGTTCGCGGGCTACGGGCTGGGCCGCCTCAACAGCGGGCCGACAGGCGCCGCCGACAGCACCAAGACCCAGAGCGCCGCAGGACCCGGCGAAGCCCCGACAAAAGAAGCCCCAACAAAAACGGCAAGCGGGGCGGCCGACAACAGCATGCCCGGCATGGCCATGGACGAGAGCGAACCCCACGCCCACAACGCCGACGGCACGGTGACTCAAACCGCGATCGCCCTTCCCGCCGGCTCGGTCGTCGGCGGCCTCTCGCTCAGCTCGGCCGGCCTCACCCTCGTACCCCTGGGAACCACCTTCCGGGCCGGCCGGATCCAGCGGCTCGGCTTCCGCATCGCCGGGGCCGACGGCGTGCCGGTCACGACCTTCGCCGTCGTCCACGACAAGCTGCTGCACCTCATCGTGGTCCGCCGTGACCTCACCGGCTATCAGCACCTGCATCCCACGATGGCCGCGGACGGCACCTGGACCATCGACCTCACCCTGGCCCGGCCCGGCATCTACCGGATGATCGCCGACTTCACCGCGGTCGTCGGCGGCCGGCAGATCGCGGCCGCGCTCGGCGGCGACCTCACGGTCGCCGGTTCGTACGCCCCGGCCCCGCTGCCCCCGCCCGCCCGCGCCTCGCGCACCGGCGGTTTCGGGGTCGTCTACGAGGGCACCCCGGACACCCGGTCGGTCCAGCCGGTCCTGATGAGCGTGACCGGCCCCGACGGCAAGCCGGCCGCCCTGCAGCCCTATCTGGGGGCGTTCGGCCATCTGGTGATGATCCGGCAGGGCGACCTCGGCTACGTTCACATCCATCCCGAGCCGCAACTGGTCGACGGCAAGGTCAAGTTCTGGCTGACCGCGCCGAGCCGGGGCACCTACCGGATGTTCTTCGACTTCCAGGTCGCGGGCCAGGTCCACGATGCCGCGTGGACAGTGACCATCAAACAGTGACCATCAAACAGTGACAATCAAGACAACATCTTTGAAAGGGCCGGCGAAACTCCCCACTCCTCGACCAGGGCCGCGTACTCGGAAAGCTGCGCCGATGTCGGGGCCGCGCCGGTCCGCCGGGCCCGCAGCATCAGGTTTCGGGGTGTGTGCGCCGAGTCGATGAACTCGACCACGTCGACCTTGTAGCCGTTGAGCCGCAGCAGCGACGCCCGCAGCGTGTCGGTCAGCACGTCGGCGAACCGCTCCCGCATGATCGCGTGCCGGGTGAGTTCCCCGAAGGGCGCCGGCGCCGGCTGGCCCTTCAGCTGGGCCGCGATGTCGTGATGGCAGCATGGGGCGGCGAGGACCCAGGCGGCCGACCATTCGACCGCGCGGGCCAGTGCCTCGTCGGTCGCCGTATCGCAGGCGTGCAACGCGAGTACCAGATCGGGCTGGAACGGCAGCGAGGCCGCGGAAATGGTCCCGGCCACGAACGAGACGTCGTCGGAACAGCCGAGTGCCGACGCGACGGCTGAATTCCGTACGCGTTGGTCTTCGCGCACATCGACCCCCACGACCTGGACCGAAACGCCCCGCCCGGCCAGATAACGATAGGCCGCGAAGGTCAGATAGGCATTTCCGCAGCCGAGGTCGACGACGCGCAGCGACGGCGGCAACTCCGCGGGAAGGGTCGCCTCGAGTGCGCGCAGAAAGGCGTCGATCTGCCGCCGTTTGGCCGCATTGCCGCCGATCACCTCGAAAAGCGGGTCGCCGGGATCGAGCAGCCACTGCTTGGCCCGGTCGTGTTCGGCCGACGACGAAGCCCGGGAAGCCGCGGCCCGGTGAATCTGCGCGTCGCCCTTCTTGGTGATGCGCACTTGAACGGTCGATGATGCCGTCTCCACATGCCAGTTCCCGAACGGCTCGGCGAGAAGCGAGTCGACCGCGGCGGCCGCCTCCGCACCGGGAACGACATTGCGGGTCGTCGGCCGCGCCCCGTCGTCGGTGACGATCTGCAGGCGCGGCCCGCCTTTCAGCGCGACCGGCCGCAGCTCGGCCCGGGTCACCGAAGGGGTGAAACCTCGCCGTCGCCCGGCCGCGACCGCGCGGGTCAGCCCCGGGTCGAGTAAGAGTTCACGGACTTCGGCGAGCACGTCGGCGAGCGGTTGTGGCATACACCCATTCTGCCTGGGCCCTCGGGCTCTTCCGTTCGCCGCCAAGTTGATCTATATATTGGCGCGGAGGTGCCTCATGTCGTACCGGGGCGACCCGCTCTCGGTTCGGCTGCGCGCCGAAACACGCGCCGCGCACGACGCGGCGCAACGAAGCGGTTTCCTTGGGTTACTCGCGGCGGGCCGCTTGCCCTTTGCGGCGTACGCGGACCTGGCCGCGCAACATTGGTTTGTCTACGAGGCCCTGGAACTGGCCGCCTCGGCGATGGCCGACGACCCGGTGGCCGGGGCATTCGTCGCGCCCGAACTGCACCGGCTGCCCGCGCTCGAATCCGATCTGGCGTTTCTCTACGGCCAGGGCTGGGAATATCGGATCGAGGCGTTGCCCGCGACCACGACCTATTGCACCCGGTTACGAGAGGTGGCGTTCGCCGGTGCGCCCGGTTTCATCGCCCACCACTACACCCGCTATCTGGGCGACCTCTCCGGTGGGCAATCTCTGGGTTCGGCGATCGCCCGTTCCTATCGTCTGTCCGGCGACGGCCACCGGTTCTTCGTCTTCGAAGGGGTCGACCCGTTCGGCTTCAAGGCCCGCTACCGGCAGATGCTCGACGCCCTGAACTGGCCGCGGTCGCGGGAGCGGCTCCTCCTGAGCGAGGTGGGCGAGGCCTACCGGCTCACCATCGGCCTGCTTACCGAACTGAAGGAGCGTTGGACATGAACCCGTTCCCGCCCGAGGCGGTCGCCGAGATCGCGGCCCACATGAACGGCGACCACGCCGAGGACAACCTGCTGATCGTGCGGGCGCTCGGCGGCATCCCGCAGGCGACGGCCGCCCGCATGTCCAGCCTGGATGCCGAGGCGATGGAGTTCGCCGCGGTGGTGGACGGCATCGAGGTCCCGGTCCGGGTGCCGTTCTCGGAGCGCCTCACCGAGCGCCGTCAGGTGCGCGCCGAGACGGTCCGCATGCACCGCGAAGCCCGCGCCGCCCTAGGCATCGACGTCTGACATGCGAAAGGCCCGGCCGACCGGCCGGGCCTTTCGCGAACAGATCAGACGGTGGTGCCGACTCCGGCCTCGGAACCGCCGGTCATGTCGGCCGCCCCGGAGCCGCTGCCCCGGTTGCCCCGCGTGCCGCGGCGCCGCTTGCGCTTGGGCTGGTCGGCGTCGTCGGAGTCCGGCTCGTCGTCGGCCGGGGCCGACGAAACGGCACCGGCGTGGTCACTGCCGTCGGAAAACAACGGCATGATCGCGGGTGCGGCCCGGCCACGCGTACGCGGGGGAGCCTCGTCCTCAGCCGCACCGGCGGCCGTCTCGGCCACGGGTGCCGCGGTGGCCTTGCGGCGGGTCCGCTTGGCGGCCGTCCCCAGTTCGGAAGCCGGGTCCGACTCGGCCGGTTCCTCCACCGGAGCGGCCGCGGCCGGCGCGAGGCGGCGGCTGCGAGTGCGCGGCGCGGTGGCGCCCTCGTCGGCCGCCTCCACCGACTCCTCGGCGACCGTGCGCCGGCTGCGCGTCCGGGCGACCGGCGCGGCCTCCTCAGTGGCGGATGTGGCGTCCGGTGATTCCCCGGTCACCCGGCGGCGGCTGCGCGTGCGAGCAGCCGGCGCGATGTCGGTGCCCGGGGAGTCGGTCGAGGCCGGCTCCTCGGTGACCGCAGGTGCGGTGTCCGCCGGCTCGTCGGTCACGCGGCGGCGGCTGCGGGTGCGTGCGGCCGGCGCGGTCTCGGCGGCCGGGGAGTCGGCCGAACCCGGTTCGTCAGTGGTCGCGGTGTCCGTCGGCTCGTCGGTCACGCGGCGGCGGCTGCGGGTCCGTGCGGCCGGCGCGGTCTCGGCGACCGGGGAGTCGGCCGAGGTCGGTTCGTCAGCGGTCGCGGGTGCGGCGTCCGTCGACTCGTCGATGACGCGGCGGCGGCTGCGCGTGCGTGCGGCCGGCGCGATCTCCTCGGCCGGCGCGGCGTCGAGCGCGGTCGGGGCCGAGTCGGACGACGTGCGGCGGCGCCGTGAACGGGACCGCGGCTCCGTGGCGTCCTCAACGATCGCGGCCGAGGACTCCGGAGCATCGGCGGACGGGCTCTCCGGCGTACCGGAAACCTCGTCGCCCGCCCGGCGGCGGCGCCGTTGACGCTTGGGCCGGTCGTCGCCGTCGGACGACGGCCCGGAAGATGACCCGGAAGATGACCCGGAAGATGATCCGAAGGACGGCCCGGAGGAATCCGGCCGGCCGCGCCGGCTGCTGCCCCGGCCCCGGTCCCGGTCGCGGCGGCGTCCGCCACCACCCAGGTCTTCCTCGATCTCGGCCGACAGGCCGGCCCGGTTGCGATCCGCGGTCGGCAGCGTGCCCGAGATGTCGGTCGGGATGTCGAGGTCGCTGTAGAGCGCCGCGCTCGTGTGGTAAGTCTCGGGCGGCTGCGGCATGCCCAGGCCGAGCGTCTTGTCGATGAGGACCCAGCGCGGCATGTCCTCCCAGTCGACGAACGTGACCGCGACGCCGGTCGCCCCCGCGCGGCCGGTGCGGCCGATGCGGTGGGTGTAGGTCTCGGGGTCTTCCGGGCAGTCGTAGTTGATGACGTGGGTGACGCCGGAGACGTCGAGGCCGCGGGCGGCGACGTCGGTGGCGACCAGCACGTCGATCTTGCCGGAGCGGAAGGCGCGGAGGGCCCGCTCGCGCGCGCCCTGGCCCAGGTCACCGTGGACGGCGGCGACCGCGAAGCCGCGGAAGTCGAGGTCTTCGGCGAGCCGGTCGGCGGCCCTCTTGGTGCGGGTGAAGATCATGGTGAGGCCGCGGCCGCGCGCCTGCAGGATGCGGGCGATCATCTCCACCTTGTTCAGCGGGTGGGTGCGGTAGACGACCTGTTTGGTCAGTGGCGACGGGCCACTGTCGGCGGTGTGCCCGGCGTGGATGGTGACCGGGTGGTGCAGGAACCGGCGGGACAGGGCCACGATCGGGTCGGGCATGGTGGCCGAGAACAGCATGGTCTGCCGCTGCTCGGGGAGCATCGCCAGGATCTTCTCGACGTCGTCGAGGAAGCCCAGGTCGAGCATCCGGTCGGCCTCGTCGAGCACGAGCGTCTTGACGCCGCCCAGCTTGAGCTGCTTCTGCTTGGCCAGGTCGAGGAGCCGGCCGGGCGTGCCGACCAGGATCTCGACACCCTTCTTGAGGGCGTCGACCTGCGGCTCGTACGCCACGCCGCCGTAGATCGGCAGCACCCGCACCCCGCGCGTGCTGCCGGCGGCCGCCAGGTCGCGGGCGACCTGCAGGCCCAGCTCGCGGGTCGGCACCACGACGAGCGCCTGGGGGATGCCGTCGGCGCCCTCGGACGGGGCGAGCAGCCGCTCGAGCATCGGAAGGCCGAACCCGAGCGTCTTGCCGGTGCCGGTCGGGGCCTGGCCGATCAGGTCGGTGCCCCGCAGCGCGATCGGCAGGGCGTATTCCTGGATGGCGAAGGCGCGGGTGATCCCGGCCTTGGCCAGCGCCTCAACGGTCTCGGCACGGACTCCCAGCTCGGCAAAGGTGGGGCTGTCGGGGCGGACCGGGGCGCGATTGGTAACTGGTACGAGTGCGGGTTCTGAATTCTCGATGTCGGTCATGAAGTTTTACGGGTGCCTCTCGTGGTGCGCCCGTCGTGACCTGGGGCGCGCTGTGGGTAGGGCGCGGGCCACACGCTCGAAAGCGGGCCGCACGCGCGGGTCGCCGCGGCGATCAAGAGGATCGACGTCGACGGCGACGCGACAAGTCTACCCGACTCGGAGATCTCGCACCTCAGAGCAGAGTTACGGAAGGGGACCGCGGGATTCCGCGGCCCCCTTGAGACAGCCTCAGCGGGTGGTGAAACCGAACGGCCGGTTGGACGACTCGGCGATCTCCACATACGCGACCTTGGCGATCGGGATGATCACCTTGCGGCCCTTCTCATCCGTGAGCGACAGCACGCCGTCCTTGGCCATCGCCTCGGACACGGCCTGCTCGACCTCCGCCGGGGTCTGTGCGCTCTCGAGCACCAGCTCACGCGGCGTGTGCTGCACGCCGATCTTGACCTCCACGGGGTCCTCCTCTGTGCGCGTCTGACGCTCTGAAGGCTATCCGATTTCGGCCGGTGTTCCGCCGGATGCGCCGTCCTGGAGGGGGAAGCCGGCGATGCCACGCCAGATAAGCGCAGCTACCAGCGTTTCCGCTTCCGCTTTAGGCGTACGCCGTCCATTGGCCAGCCAGTACTGAGCCGACTGTCCGGACGTCCCGACGAGGCCCGCCGCGAGCAGCTGGGCCTGGTCGGCGCCGAGGTTGGTGTCGCCGATGATCGTGTCGGTCACCGCCTCGATGCAGCCCTGCTCGACCCGCTCGACGCGCTGCCGCACCTGCGGGTCGTTGCGAAGGTCGGACTCGAAGACGAGACGGAACGCCTCGCTCTCGTGGTCGACGAAGTCGAAGTACGCCTGGACGGCGCCCTTGACCCGTTCCTTGTTGTCGGTCGTCGCCAGCATCGCGCTGCGCACCTTGGCGATTATCGCGTCGCAGTGCGTGTCGAGCAGCGCGAGATAGAGCTCGAGCTTGCCCGGAAAGTGCTGATATAGCACTGGTTTGGAGACGCCGGCGCGCTCGGCGATGTCATCCATCGCAGCTGCGTGGTAACCCTGCGCAACGAAAACCTGCTGGGCGGCCGCCAGCAGCTGCTTGCGCCGCGCGGAGCGGGGCAGGCGCGTAGGGCGGGCGGTCTGTGGTCCGCCAGACGCTGCGGTCATCTCTCTGAACCTCCAGGGGATCGGTCCCCACGGTTTGGTCGGCGCGGTATGCCCGGATCGGCGTGTGTCGGAGCCGTGCGGACAATTGTCGCGACGCTGCAACTTATCGCCACCGCAAGCACACGGTAGCCTCAGCGGGGGCGAGCGAGGAGCACGCGGTGGATGAATCAGGGCATTCCGGAGACACCGGAGCCGCGGAGAGCGGCGACGGTGCCGATCCGCGTGAGCGCGCTCGGCTGAACGGCTGGGCGACTCCGGACAGCCCCTGGTCCCACCCGGGAACCCCGCTCGAATCCGAAAATGACGTCCCGGCGTGGCGCCGCCCGGTCCCGGAAAATCGGCCTTCCGCGGGCGCTCCCGCGCCGGTCCCGACCCCGCCCGGCTTCGTCGATGCCAAGTCGACCGGCGAAATTCCCTCGTCCGGGGCGGCCGAGCGGTGGGGCGAGACCCGCTCGCGCTACTCCGACCTGCTGGCACCGCTCGCGCCGCCGCCGCTTCCCCAGGTCCCCGAGCAGTCGCGGCCGAGCGGCGGCAGCTTCGGCAGCCCGGCCGCCCGCCCCGAGCCGGGCCTGGGCACAGGCAGCTTCGGCAGTCCAGCCGCGCGACCGGAGCCGGGCCAGACAACCGGCGGTTTCAGAAGCAACGAGCCGGGCCAGACGACCGGCGGCTTCCGCAGCAACGAGCCTGGTCAGACGACTGGCGGCTTTCGGAACGGCGAGCCTGGTCAGACGACTGGCGGCTTTCGGAGCAGCGAGCCCGGCGAGACGACCGGCGGGTTCGGGAGCAGCGAGTCCGGCCTGACGACCGGCAGCTTTCGAAGCGGCGAGCCCGGCCAGACCACCGGTGGCTTCGGCGGCGGCGAGCCCGGTCAGACCACCGGCGGGTTTCGAAGCAGCGACCCCGGCCCGACGGCCGGCGGCTTCGGGAGCAGTGAGCCCGGTCAGACCACCGGCGGGTTCGGGAGCCCGGCCGCTGTGCGGCCATCGCCGCTGCGGGCCTTCGACGTGCCGACGCCGAGCAGCGCACCCCCTTATCCGTACGAGGGGGACCTCGACGACGCGGCGCCCCCACCGCCTCCGCCGCAGCGGGCCACCACCGCCGTTCCGCTCGTGCGCCCGGCCGCCCCGGGTGGCCCGGCTGCCCGTCGCACCGACTGGATCGCCACCGATCTGGGCCAGGACGCCCGCCACGCCTTGACTCAGGGCACCCCAATTCAGGGCACCCCAATTCAGGGCACTCCGGTTCAGGGCACTCCGGTTCAGGGCGCCCAGGCCACCGGCAGCGCGGCCGTGCCCGCGCCCGACCGCATCGAGCCGGCGCGCGTTGTGACGCAATCGGACAACCCGGTCGGCGACGAGGCGAACCCCGCCCGTCCGACGTACGATCCGTCCAGCTTCCCGCGCCGCCTGGGATACGAGCCCTCGCCGGCCGCGGAGACCCCCGGCTATACCCCGCCGCCGGCCTACGCCGGGTTCGGTGGTCGCGATGCCGGTCCGGTCCGGCCCGGTGATCCCGGCGTCGTCCGGGCGGCCGACCCCACCGACCAGGGCACCCGATCGTTGCTGCCCCAGCGCGTCCCGGCCCAGCCGGACGTGCCGAGAGTTCCGGAGCCACCGCTGGTGGAGCCCACCGCCGAGACGCCCGCGCTGGCGCGCATCGCGACGCACCTGCGCCGCGGTGACCTGTTGCCGGCGCAGGAGCGGCAGGAAGGGTTCGACGTGCAGGCGATCCTGGCCGCCGTCCGTGAGGTGGCCGGCGTGCGTGACGCGTCGCTGCGTACCACCCCGGCCGGTGCCCACAGCCTGCGTCTCGACCTGGCCGAGGGCGCCGACCCGGCCGAGGTGAGCCGCCAGGTGGCCCGCCTGCTCCAGGACCGCATGGGCCTCGACGCGGCGATGAAGGGCGAGGGCCTGCCGCTCCCGCCGCCCGCCCCGGTGTCACCGGTCTCACCGGCGCGGGCCACCGCCCCGGTTTCCTCCCCGCCGAGAGAAGCCCCGCCCCGGGAGACCTCACTGCGGGCCGCCCCACTCCGCGACGCCCCACCGAGGGAGACGTCGCTCAGAGACGCAACGCTCAGGGAGCGAGACACCTCGCTGCGGGACCGAGACAGGGACGCCGCCCGAGACAGGGACGCCGCCCGAGACAGGGACGCCGCCCGAGACAGGGACGCCGCCCGAGACAGGGACACCGCCCGAGACAGGGACACCCGGCTCAGGGAACGAGACCGAGACGCCTCGCTGCGGCAACGAGACAGGGACGCGCCGCTGAGGGAACGGGACTCCACGCTCAGAGACCGGGAAGCCGCGCTGCGGGACCGGGAGGTGCCGCTCCGAGAACGGGAACGGGACGTCCCACTTCGGGAAACCGCGCCGCGGGAGGTCCTGCCGTCGCGGGAGGCCACCGCGGCCACGCCGGTCCGGGAGAGGCCGATCGAGAAGGCCCCCGAGAAGCCGGCCCAACACGAACGGCACGACGACGATCCCCGGGTCGCCACCGAGACCGCGATCGTGCCGACCGGCGTCGAGACCCCGCCCCGCCCGCTCTACCCGGCCCACGATCCCGGCCCCCGCATCGTCATCGAGAACGTGCAGGTCAACACGTTCGGCACCGACGCCACGGTGGAGGTGCGGCTGGGCGTCGGCAGCAGGTCGGCGGCCGGCGAGGCGAGCGGCCCGGCGGTCGACGGCTACCTGCTCCGGCTCTGCGCGATGGCCACCGCCGCCGCGGTCGACCAGTTGCTCTCCACGTCGGACCATCCCGAGGGGCCGGTGCGCTGCTTCGTCGAGCACGCGGCCGCCGTACCGTTCGGTGCCTCCCAGGTCGCCGTCGCCGTGCTGTTGTTGTCGTGCAACGGCTGGGTCGAGCAGCTGGCCGGCTCGGCCGTGGTGACCGGCGATGACCGGCTGGCGATGGTGCGCGCCACTTTGGCTGCCGTTAACCGCCGGCTTGAGGCACTGTTGTCTGGATGAAAGGCGCCGTTCTGGCCGCCGACGGTGCGTTGGGGCCGGTCGGCGACGTTCCAGCTCCCTGGCCCGCCCGTCGGGTGACCGTCGGCGGGAAGATGCTGCACGTCCGCGACACCCCGGGGACCGGGCCGGGGGCCGAGCCGGCCGTCTACGTGCACGGTCTGGGCGGTTCGTCGCAGAACTTCACCGACCTGGCCGGCCTGCTCGCGGACCGTTTCGACGGGCAGGCGATCGATCTGCCCGGCTTCGGTTACAGCGATCCGAGCCCGCGCTATTCGATTGCCGCGCTGGCCGACATCCTGATCGCTTATCTGGAGTTCGCCGGGCGCGGTTCGGTCCACCTGGTGGGCAATTCGTTGGGCGGCTCCATCGCCGTACGTGTGGCGGCCCTGCGCCCCGACCTGGTCCGCACTCTCTCCCTGATCTCTCCGGCGATGCCGTTCCTGGATCCGCGCCGGACGGCGCACGGGCCGTTGCTGCCGATCCTGGCCCTGCCCCGCGCCGAGCGGCTGTTCGCCTGGGGCATGGCCCGGTTGACCGTCGACGAGATGGCTGACCAGGTGATGCTGGCCTGTTTCGGCGACACGTCGAAGGTCAGCGCGCAGCGGCGGGCCGAGGCGATCGAGGAGATCAAGCTGCGCTACACCGTGTCGCACTATCCGCGGGCCTATATGGGCACGCTGCGTGGTCTGGTGTCGAGCTTCCTGCGGGCCTATCTGCCGGGCGCCGGCTCGCAGTGGCGGCTGGCCGCCAATGTGGTCGCGCCGACCCTGGTGATCGGGGGCCTGGACGACAAGCTGGTCGATCCGCGGGTGCCGGCCCAGGTTGCCCGGGTGGTCCCGGACAGCCGCCTGCTGATCCTGCCGCGGGTCGGGCACGTGGCGCAGATGGAGGTTCCGCGGCTGGTGGCCCGGGCGATCGTGGGGATGCTGACCGACATCGCGGGCTAGGCGTGTCCTGTGTAATTCTTGCCGGGCGATGATCGAGAGAAGTCTTCATGTTCCTGACCGGTGGCGCCGGCGGTGGCTGGCGGTGTTCGCGCTGGTCCTGATCGTCGTCGCGGGCCTGCTGGCCGGCCGTCATCTGCGTTCCGGCGGCCCGAAGCCGATAGCCCGGCCCTCCTCGATCGCGCCGAGCATGGCCCCGAGCACGGCCCCGCTGCTGGAGTCGACGCCGTCGCCGGCTGCGCCGACGCCGAGCGAGACCCTCGATGTGCCGAAACTTCCGGGTTCGGTGCCGGCTCACGGTTCCGGTTCCTTCTCGTACGCGGCGAGCGCCGGTCCCGTGATGGGCACCAAGGGCCCGTTGCGCCGCTTCCGGGTCGGCGTGGAGAACGGCAGCGGCGAGGACGTGGCCGCGTTCGCCGCCCAGGTGCAGGCGACGCTGGGCGATCCGCGCAGCTGGACCGGCGGCGGCACGCTGCGGCTGGAGATGGTCGCGGCGGGGGAGCGTTACGACTTCACGGTCTACCTGGCGACCCGCGACACGACCGGCAAGATGTGCCTGGCCGGCGGCACCAACGTCACGATCCACGGCCGGCCGTACACGTCGTGCCGCACCACCGGGAAGGCGATCGTCAACCTGGACCGCTGGCGGTTGTCGGCCAAGCCCTATCTGGGGGCCAGGGTCCCGCTCGGGGTCTACCGGCAATATCTGATCAACCACGAGGTGGGCCACGAGCTGGGGCATCATCACGTGGGTTGCCCGAAGGCCGGGGGACCGGCGCCGGTGATGGTGCAGCAGACGCTCACCCTGCGCGGCTGTGTCGTGAACGCCTGGCCCCGCTACGACGACAAGTTCCTCACCGGGCCATCCGTCTGATCGAATCAGGTCGTCTGACCCACTAATCCGTGGCAATCTCGCCTTTGTCATGGCAAAGGCGATGAACCGGACTCAGGAGCAGGAGCCCAGTCATGCCCTGCGAACGCGCACCCCCACCCGGACGATCCGGCCGGGCGGACGCCGGGTCGTGCGGACGCCGGTCATCCTTCCCGGCGAGAACGCCCCGGTCGCGGTGCGCGACTCCGGTCAGCCGCGGCGGTTCCTCACCACGCTCTTCTTCCTGCTGGTCGTGGTCGGGATGCTGCTGCTCGGCCGCTACTTCGGCGCCCAGGAGCGCCCGGCCGAGCCGCAACCGCCGGTCGCGGCCCCGATCGAGCGCACGGCCCCGGCGGCGCCGCGGTCCCGCCCCACCACCTCGGCCGCCCCGCGGCCCGAGGCGGGCACGAGCGGCCAGTTCGCGTACGTCAATGGGTTCGGCCCGGTCCTGGGCCGCGCCGGACCGACCCACCGTTTCAAGGTGGCGGTGGAAAAGCCGTCGCCGGCCGAGGCCGGCGCGGATTTCGCCCATGAGGTCGACCGTACGCTGGGTGACGGGCGCAGCTGGATCGCCTCCGGACGGTTCCGCCTCCAGCGGGTGCCGGGCAGCGCGCACGCCGAATTCACGGTCTATCTGGCCTCGCCGAAGACGTCGGAGCGGATGTGCGCGACCGGTGGACTGGAGACTGGCGGTTACACCTCGTGCCGACTGTCCCGGAAGGTGATCATCAACGACGCCCGATGGGACGGCGCGGTGCGCGACTACCGCGCCCCGGTCTCGACCTACCGGCAGTACGCGATCAACCACGAGGTCGGGCACCAGCTCGGGCACGGGCACGAGGCGTGTCCCGGTAAGGGGCGCCCGGCCCCGGTCATGATGCAGCAGACGTTCGGCCTCAAAGGCTGCGTGGCCAATGCGTGGCCCTATCTGAACGGCAAGCGGTACGCCGGTCCGCCGGCGCGCTGAAAATTCCCGTGTCCCGCATGTCGGGCCGGTGTTCAACGTCATGGCCGCCGCGTAGCCAAACGAGCAAGAATGGTGGGCGATCCTTACCGTCAACCCGGGGAGTTCCAGAGTGGTTGAGAAGCCTGGGGCACTGCCCCCGCTCGTCGAGCCGGCCGCAGAGCTGAGCGTCGATGAGATTCGCCGCTACTCGCGGCACCTGATCATCCCGGATGTCGGGATGGACGGTCAGAAGCGGCTCAAGAACGCCAAGGTGCTGGTCGTCGGCGCCGGCGGTCTCGGTTCGCCGGCCCTGCTCTATCTGGCCGCGGCCGGGGTGGGGACGCTGGGCATCGTCGATTTCGACACGGTCGACGACTCCAACCTGCAGCGCCAGATCATCCACGGCGTGTCCGACGTCGGCCGGCCCAAGGCCGAGTCCGCGGCCGACAGCATCCGCGAGATCAACCCGCTGGTGAATGTGGTCATCCACAACACCGCGCTCGACGTCGACAACGTCAAAGAGATCTTCAGCCAGTACGACCTGATCGTCGACGGCACCGACAACTTCGCGACCCGTTACATGGTCAACGACGCCGCGGTCCTGCTCGGCAAGCCCTATGTCTGGGGTTCGATCTACCGCTTCGACGGTCAGGCGTCCGTCTTCTGGGAGGAGCACGGTCCCTGCTACCGCTGCCTCTACCCGGAGCCCCCGCCGCCCGGCATGGTCCCGAGCTGCGCCGAGGGCGGCGTCCTCGGCGTGCTCTGCGCGTCGATCGGGTCGATCCAGGTCAACGAGGCGATCAAGCTGATCACCGGCATCGGTGAGCCGCTGGTCGGCAAGCTGATGGTCTACGACGCCCTGGAGATGGAATACCGCAAGATCAAGGTCCGCAAGGACCCGAACTGCGCGCTCTGCGGGGAAAACCCGACGGTCACCGACCTGCTGGAAGACTACGACGACTTCTGCGGCGCGGTCTCCGAGGAGGCCGAGGCGGCCACCGTCGACTCGACGATCACCGCCCGCGAGCTCAAGGAGTGGCAGGACGCCGGCAAGGACGTGTTCCTGGTCGACGTGCGCGAGCCGGCCGAGTGGGAGATCAACCGCATTCCCGGCGCCACGCTGATCCCGAAGGGCGACATCCTCTCGGGCGAGGCCCTGTCGCGCTTCCCGCAGGACCGGCAGATCGTGCTGCACTGCAAGTCGGGTGTGCGCTCGGCCGAGGCGCTGGCGGCCATCAAGGCGGCCGGCTTCAAGGACGCCGTGCACGTCCAGGGCGGCATCGTCTCCTGGGTCAACACGGTCGACCCGTCGCTGCCGTCATACTGACCGTTCGTGTCGTCGCGCTCCGTCACTGTCTGGTGACGGGGCGCGCTGCACGTTCCGGACAGTTACCAGGACGGCACAGCGGATCGTCGTTCCGAGTTGTAGCGTGACGGTCGTGGTCGATATTGACGCGGCGATCGGCTATGTGATCGCCCACGGAGATCCGGTCGAGCGAGCTCGGCTGCACTATCTCCGCACGCGCCAGCAGGCGTCCGACGAGATCATCGATCGCATCACGGCCGGGCAGACCGCGGCCGGTGGCTGGCCCGCCTCGACCGACAGCCCGATCCCGTCGGTCGACGCCACCTGCTTCCGCCTCAACGAGCTCGACGATCTCGGCGGACTGCACGGCCCGGCGGTCGACCGGGCGCTCAACTGGCTGGCCGCGGTCCAGCGCGACGACGGCTCCTGGCAGGAGGACGAATCGCTCGCCGCCGAGGCCCCGGCCTGGGCGATGCCGGGTGACGCCGAGGCCACGCTCTATCTGACCGCGCTGGCCGGCTCCTGGATGACGGTCGCCGAGGTGGAGACCAACCCGCACCACACCGGCCCGGTCCGCTACGGCGCCAACCTCGCCGCGGCGGCCCAGTTCTTCGTCGCCCGGCTGCGCCCAGACGGCACCTGGCCGTCCTACCTCGCGGCCGGCTGGCATGCCGCCGGGCTGCTCGGCGAGCAGCAATACTTTTACGAGTCGGCCCGCATCCAGTTGGTGCTCGGCGACCGGCTGCCCGACATGACGGCGGCCGACATCGCCTCGATGGCGGCCGCGCTGCGCCGGGTCAACCTGGGCGACGACTGGCTGCTGCAGAGCGCCCGCAAGCGGCTCTCCGAGACGCAGCGCACCGACGGCGGCTGGGACAGCGCCGAGGGGCCCAATTTCGACGTGAACACGACGCTGACCGTGTTGCGCGCCCACCGCTGAATCAGCCGAACGGCCGTAATTACTCTCGGTAGTTAGGGCTATTGGGTCAATACGGGCAGGTCGGGCATAGTGGTCCTCGGCCCCGGGCGGGGCCGAGGCGAGGCGAAGATCCGCACGGGCGATGAAGATGGTCGCTCCAGTCCGGCGGGGAGTCAGTAGCGAAACCGGCGCCTACGAAGCAACTACTTCGGAGGAACGCCATAATGCGTAAGTCTGTGAAGCGCGCTGTCGTCATCGGCACGACTCTTGCGGTCGCCGGCGTGGCCGGTGCCGCCTACGCTTCCTGGACCGCCAGCGGCAACGGCCTCGGCGGTGCCAAGGCCGACACCGTCAAGCCGCTGACCGTCGAGTCGGCCACCACCGCCGACCAGGCCACCCTGTTCCCGGGCGGCACCGGCGACGTCGTCATCAAGGTCACCAACCCGAACCAGTTCGCGGTGGACATCCACTCGGTGCAGTGGAAGCAGAGCGACGGCGTGCAGACCACCTCGGCCGGCAGCTGCGGCAACAACGGTGTCTACTTCGGTGACTACGCCACCAGCACGAGCGGTAACGGCGGCCTGATCAGCGGCCTCGACCTGAAGGTCGGCGCGAACGGCGACGCGACCTTCACCCTGCCCAAGGCGGTCAAGATGCTCGAGGGCACCGGCGACGAATGCCAGGGCGCGACCTTCAGCATGAAGCTGACGGTCAACGGCGTCAGCGTCGCTCCCAGCAACTGACGCGCGAGCTCGGCGACTCGATCGCGAGTCGCCGGGCCTCGCGTTCCCACCCGGCTCCGGGGAAGGCTTCGATGAGATTCACCCAGCTTCTGGCCGGCGTCGGCCTGACCGCCACCGCACTGCTGTCGACACCGGTCGCGGCGCAGGCCGCCTGGAGCTCCGGCGGCGCCGGCACAGGCCTGGCCGGCGCGGCCGTCCTCCCCGCCGGCCCCACGCCGACAGTCGCGGTGAGTAACGGTTCGTCGGTGAAGGTCTCCTGGACCCCGACTTCGGTCACGGCGGGTGCGCCGGTGCGCGGTTTCCAGGTCGTACGCACGGACGAGTCAACCGGCCGCACCACGCCGGCCGAGCAGGGCTGCGCCGGCGTCTTCACCCGGACCACCCAGTGCACCGAGGGTTCGATGCCACCGGGCCGTTGGACCTACGGCATCGTCACGCTGGTCGGCGACAACTGGACCTCCCCGCCCGGCTTCGCCCCGACGGTGCAGGTCAACCCCGTGAAGCAGCTGCTCGTAGCGCCGTCGCCCAACCCGGTCGCCACTCCGTCAGCTTCGCCGACCCGGCCGGCTTCCCCGTCCTCGGCTTCCCCGTCCTCGGCTTCCCCGTCCTCGGCTTCCCCGTCCTCGGTCTCCCCGTCGCCCTCCGCACCGGAGCCGTCGCCCTCGCCGAGTCCGTCCGAGGGGCCGAGCCCGTCCGGAGCGCCGAAGCCGGCGGAAAGCGCACAGCCATCCGAGGCTCCGAAGCCGTCAGAAGCATCGACGCCCGCGGAAGCTTCGCCCTCGAACACCCCCGGTTAGTCGACGAACTCGATCGTCGTTGGCCTGGTCAGGGTCGTTGTAGCCATCGTTCGCCCGGCGGGTCAGAACCGGGTCGGTGCTGCTGAGCGCCCGATCCGTGAGCTTGGAGCGGTAGAGCGCGAACGCCATCACCAACGCGGCCACGCCGTAGCCGACCAGCGAGTGCCGGCCGCCCAAGTTGCGGGTCAGGATGCCCGCGGCCGAGCCGATCACGACGAGCGTGCCGATGTCGCCGGCTGGAGCCTTGGCCGACGGGTGAGGTTCAGGGCTCTCGGTGTCCGCGGACTCCGAGAAGCCCGAGACCAGCGGGGCGGCCGGGGTCCGTGGCTGCCCGCGCCGGTGAGGGCCCCGGCCGCGATCGGTGACCGGATGTCGGCGATCCACCCCGGCCTGCAGTGGATGGCGACCACGATTGCGGCCGGCGCACCGGCCGCGACGGTTCGATTCGCCGGCGCGTTCGCACCGTCTCCCGGGTCTGCTCCGCACCCACCGGCCGCACGTGGGGCGCCACCTCGGCGCGGAAGTCGTCGAAGATCTGGGCCGGGTTCGGGCACCTGTTCCAACCGGTGCCGGCGGCCGAACAGGGTCGCGGTCGGGGCCTGCCGCCACGTTCCAGACGATGCGGGGTTGGACCGAGACTTCAGCGGGTGTGGCCGTTGCCGGTGACGATGTATTTCGTGGAGGTCAGCTCGGGCAGGCCCATCGGGCCGCGGGCGTGCAGTTTCTGCGTGCTGATGCCGATCTCGGCGCCGAAGCCGAACTCGCCGCCGTCGGTGAACCGCGTCGACGCGTTGATCATGACCGCCGCCGCGTCGACGCCGGCCGTGAACCGCCGGCTGGCCGTCACCGACTCGGTGACGATCGCCTCGGTGTGGCCGGTGCCGTAGTGCCGGATGTGGTCGAGCGCGTCGTCCAGCGAGTCGACCACCGCCACCGCGATGTCGGCCGACAGGTATTCGGTCTCCCAGTCGACCTCGGTCGCCGGGAGCACGTCGTCGCTGTAGGACGCCACCCGCGGGTCGCCGTGCACCGTCACCCCGGCCGCCGCGAACTCCTCCAGCACCAGCGGCAGGAACGTGTCGGCGATCTCGGCGTGCACCAGCAGCGACTCGGCCGTGTTGCAGGTCGACAGCCGCTGGGTCTTCGAGTTGACCGTGATCGCCAGCGCCTTCTCCAGGTCGGCCGTGGCGTCGACGTACACGTGGCAGTTGCCGACCCCGGTCTCGATCACCGGCACCGTGGACTCCTCGACCACCGTCTTGATCAGCGATGCGCCGCCGCGCGGGATCAGCACGTCGACCCGGCCGCGGGCCCGCATGAGTTCCTTGACCGAGTCGCGGCTGGTGGCGTCGACCAGCTGGATCGCGTCGGCCGGCAGCCCCGAGTCGGCGACCGCGTTGCGCAGCACCGAGACGATGGCCGCGTTGGAGCTGAGGGCCGAGCCGGAGCCGCGCAGCAGCACCGCGTTGCCCGACTTGAGACAGATGCCGGCCGCGTCGGCGGTCACGTTGGGGCGGCCCTCGTAGATGATGCCGACCACGCCGAACGGCACCCGCACCTGCCGCAGCTCGAGGCCGTTGGCCAGGGTCGAGCCGCGCACGACGTCGCCGACCGGGTCGGGCAGGGCCGCGAGCTGGCGCAACCCGTCGGCCATCGCGGAGACCCGGTCGGCGGTCAACGCGAGCCGGTCGATCATCGACGAGGTCAGGCCGCCCTCGCGCGCCTTGGACACGTCGGCCGCGTTGGCGGTGACGATGTCGTCGGAGCGCTCGACCAGGCGGTCGGCCATCAGCAGCAGCGCCCGGTCCTTCTCGGCCCGGGTGGCCGCGGCCAGGTCGATCGAGGCGACTCGCGCGTCGGTGGCCTGCTGCTGGACGGTCATCGAGAACCCCAATCAGAGAAGGACCAAGTCGTCCCGGTGGACGACTTCTCGTTCATAACCCGGGCCGAGCGACGCGGCCAACTCGGGTGTGGACCGGCCCAGGAGCGCGGGCAACTCGACCGCGTCATAGTTCACCAGACCGCGGGCCACCGGCGCCCCCGACCCGGCGTCGACCAGGTCGACCGGGTCGCCGGCCGCGAACGAGCCGTCGACCGCGGTGATGCCGGCCGGCAGCAGCGACTTGCGCCGGGCGACGATCGCGGTGACCGCGCCCGGGTCGAGGTGCAGGCGCCCGCGCGGGGCGGTGGCGTGGGCGAGCCAGAACAGCCGGGCCGCCGGGCGGTGATCGGCCGCCCGGAAGAGCGTGCCGACCTCGTCGCCGGCCAGCACGCGGCCGGCCAGGGGAGCGGAGGTGAGCACGACCGGGATGCCGAAGCCGGTCGCGATGCGCGCCGCCTCGACCTTGGTGACCATGCCGCCGGTGCCCACGCCGGAACGCCCCGGCGTGGCGATGCTGATGTCGGCGAGGTCCGACGGGTCGGAGACCAGCGGGATGCGGCGCGACGCCGGGTCGGACGGACGGCCGGTGTAGAGCGCGTCCACGTCGGAGAGCAGCACCAGCAGGTCGGCCTGCACGAGGGCGGCGACGAGCGCGGCCAGCCGGTCGTTGTCGCCGAACCGGATCTCCTCGGTGGCGACCGTGTCGTTCTCGTTGACGATCGGGAGGGCGCCCAGGTCGAGGAGCTTGCGGAGGGTCCGGTACGCGTTGCGGTAGTGCGCCCGGCGGGTCACGTCGTCGACGGTCAGCAGCACCTGCCCGACCGTCCGGCCGTGTCGCGCGAAGCCCGCCGCGTACCGTCCGATGAGCAACCCCTGACCGACCGACGCCGCCGCCTGCTGCGTGGCCAGGTCTCGCGGCCGGCGGCGCAGCCGCAGGGGGGCGAGACCGGCCGCGATGGCGCCGCTGGAGACCAGCACCACCTCGCGCCCGGAGCCGGCCAGCGAGCCCAGCGCGTCGACCAGGGCGTCGACCCGCGCCTCGTCGATGCCGCCGGACGCCGTGGTCAGCGAGGACGAACCCACCTTGACCACGACCCGTCGTGCCTGGGTCACCTCATCGCGCACCCGGCCATTCTCCTCGGGCGGGTCCGCGGATCCGGTCCGAGATCCCATATCGTGGCCCGGGTGACACCGCAGGAGTACGCCGAAGAGGTGCTCGCGCTCGTCGAGCGCATCCCCGAGGGCAAGGTCATGTCGTACGGCGCGATCGCCGACGCCCTCGCCGACGTCTCCGGGCGCAACTCGGCCCGGCAGGTCGGCAACATCATGGCCCGGCACGGTGGCGGGGTCCCGTGGCACCGGGTGGTCAACAGCACCGGGCGGATGCCGCCCGGTCACGAGCAGGAGGCGCGGCAGCGGCTGCTCTCCGAAGGCGCGCCGCTCAAGGGGGACCACGTGGATATGTCACGAGCCCGATGGCAGCCCGATTAGCCGGGCCGCGCCCCGCATCTGGAATTCGAAGAAGCCGCGCCGGTCCTCGTCGATCGAGTTGTCGAGCTGCCCGAACAGTTCCGAGCTGACCGCGCCGCAGAGCTGCACGAACGCGGCGATGGTCGCCCCCGCGACCTGGGGCGGGATCTCGCCGTCGAACTGGGCCGCGACGGCCGCCAGTTCCTCGGCGTAGCGCCCGCTGATCGGCGGCCCGGGGGTGACCGCGCCGTCGCGCATGGCGTCCCGCACGATCGACACGATCAGCATGATGACCCGGGTGGCCGGTCCGATCGTGTCCTGCGGGGCCTGATAGCCGGGCACCGGGCTGCCGTAGATCAGGGCCCACTGGTGCGGCTCGGCCGTTGCCCAGTCCCGTACGGCCAGACCGACCGCGACCAGCTTCTCGGTGTGCCCGGAGACGCCGAGAACCGCCTCCTCGGCGGCCGCGCCGACCGCGTCGTACGCATCGATGATCAGCGCCGTGAGGAGCTCGTCCCGGCTGGCGAAGTAGCGGTAGACCGCGGACGAGGCCATGCCGAGGTCGCGGGCGACCGCGCGCAGGGAGAGGTTGGCCCCCTCGGATGCGAGGTGGCGCCGGGCCACCGTCTTGATCTCATCGGTCATCTCGGCCCGGACCCGGGCCCGCACTCCCGCAGCACTCATGCGGCCAGTGTGCCACACCGAGAGCAGCGCTCTTGCCAAATCGGCGGCAGCATGGAATCGTTGCTCTAAACCGAGAGCAGTGCTCATGAAGGAGATCACAATGCAGGCAGTCATCGGATCCGGTCCCGTCGGCGCCTCCATCGCCCGCCTGCTGGCGGAGAGCGGCGAAAGCGTCCGCATGATCACCCGGAGCGGCGCCGGCCCCGAGCACCCCCTGATCGAGCGGGTCGCCGGCGACGCGGCCGACGCCCGCCGGCTCACCGACCTGACCGCCGGTGCCGACGTCCTCTACAACTGCGCCAACCCGAAGTACACCGAGTGGGAGCAGAAGTGGTTCCCGATGAACGACGCGATGATCGCCGCCGCGAAGGCGACCGGCGCGGTCTACGCGATCACCGGCAACCTCTACGGCTACGGCCCTCAGCCCGGCGGTCACATGCGGGAGGACACGCCGCTGGCCGCGGTCGGCCGCAAGGGCAAGGTCCGCATCAAGATGTGGCAGGACGCCCTGGCCGCCGGCGTGCGCACGGTCGAGGCGCGCGGCGCCGACTACCTCGGGACCGGTGCGATCGGCATCTTCTCGGCGGTCCTGCTGCCGGCCATCGCCAAGGGGCGTACGGCGTGGGTGCCCGGCGACGTCGACGCCCCGCACACCTTCACCTACACCGGCGACATGGCCCGCACCCTCGTGACCCTGGCCGGCGACGAGCGCGCCTGGGGCCGGGCCTGGCACGTGCCCTCGCCCGAGCCGATCAGCATCCGTCAGCTCGCCGACCGCTACTGCGACCTGGTCGGTGCCCCGCACCTGACCATGCACAAGCTGCCGCGCTGGATGAATCACACCGCCGGCCGGTTCAACGCCATGCTGCGCGAGATGGCCGAGATGGACTATCAGTTCTACTTCCCGTTCCGCCTCGACAGCACCCTCACCGCGCAGACCTTCGGCCTCACGCCGACCCCGATCGAGGTGGGCCTCCGCGAGACGGCCGAGGACGCCGAGCGCATCGCCACCCGCACCATGTGAGACCGGTCAGAGCAGCAGGCCGACCCCCGCCCGGCGGGGGTCTCCGGCCGCGCCGTACTGGCCGACCGCGGTGACCCCGCCGAAGTAGTGGTCGAAGTCGGGCCACTCGTTGATCCGCCAGCCCGCGCCGGCCAGCATCGCCAGCTCGTCGCGCGGGTAGCCGGGCTCGACGTGCGCGGTGTCGCCGACCACGTGCAGCCGTGGCCGTGCGATCGCCGACTCCATGTCGAGGCCGTCGACCAGCACGCCGAGCAGCGTGTCGACCAGCGCCGTACGGATGCGGGACGCCCCGGCCGAGCCCACGGCGACCGCCAGGCGCCCGGACGGGTCGATCACCACCAGCGGGCACATGTTGGACGACATCCGGCGGCCCGGCGCGAGGTCCTCGGTCAGCAGCTCGCCCTCGCCGAGCATCGAGTTGAGGTGGATGCCCAGTCCGGGCAGCCACACCCCGGAACCCAGCCCCAGCGTCGTGGTGATCACGCAGGCGTTCCCCTCGGCGTCGACCACCGAGACGTTGGTCGTGTCGCCGATCTTCTGTACGCCCTGGTCGCGCAGCGCGGTGGCGACCCCGAGCACGCGCGAAGGCCGCCCGAGGTCGGCCGGCAGCCCGGCGATCGTGTCGACCGTCCCGCTGAGATCGTGCCGGGCCCGGATCCGGTAGCCGCCGAGCAGGGCGTGGTCGACCGGCGTCTCGACGACCCGGTAACCGGCGAGGTCGCGCGGCCCGAGCGCTCCGCCGGCCGCTCGCACCGTCTCGACCAGCGGACGGGCGTGCGACCCGGTGTAGAAGATCGAAGGGCCCTCCTCGGCCAGGCCGCCCAGCGCCTCGGCGAGGCCGGGATGGAAGAGCAGGTCGCCACCGCCGAGTCGCCGGCCGCCCGGTGCGTAGACCTCGGCGCCGTCGCCCCGGGCCAGCGCGGGGGCACACGCGTCGAGGGTGCGGGCATGCGTGGCCGGCACCTTGACGCCACTGCGGGCCAGCTCGATCGCCGGCTCGACCACCGACGCCCACGGCAACCGGCCCCACCGGCGGTGCACCTCGCCGCAGCCGGCCGGCACGCCCGGCACGGCGACGCTGGCCCCGCCGATCGAATAGACCTGTGGCACCCCGCCGAAGAAGACGTCCAGCCCGATCATCGGCCCGGCCTGGTGATCGCCGTCGGTGCCGGGCACCGTGACGAAGAAGTCCAGGCAGGTGACCTCGCCGGTGGCCGCCTCGAAGTAGGTGGCGAACCCGCCCCCGCCCAGCCCGGTGAAGATCGTCTCGCCGACGCAGCAGGCGAGCACGGCCGCCACCGCCGCGTCGGCCGCGCTGCCTCCGTCTCCCAGGATCCGCAGCCCGGCCTCGGCGGTCGCCGAGTGGCTCGCGGCGACCCCGGCCGCAACGCTCTTCATCAACCCGAGCGTAGGCGCAGCGCGATGATCGTGGATACGATGCGTGTCGATGACCACCGCCGACCCCGCCCCCGAGGTCCGGCCGGCCCCCGCCCTCCCGCGCCGTGTTCTGGCCGGATACTCGCTGGGCTCGCTGGTCACCGGCTCGTTCGGCACCGTGCCCGGTTTGCTTCTTCTGCCATATTTGACAGACACCCTGGGTGTTGCGGCCGGTGTGGCCGGATTGCTGGTGCTGCTGCCCAAGGCCTGGGACGTGCTGGTCAACCCGGTGGCCGGGCGGATCTCCGACCGGCGCGGCGACCGGCGACCCTTCCTGATCGTGGCCGGCCTCGCGCTGGGCGTCCTCTTCGCCGCGCTGTTCGCCGGCCCGTTCCGCGGCGGCGCTCCGGCCGGGGCCTACGTCGCGGTCGCTTTTCTGGCCGCGGCCACCGCGTACGCCTTCTTCCAGGTCCCGTACGTGGCGATGCCGGCCGAGCTGACCGACGGATATGCCGAGCGCACCCGCATGATGACCTGGCGGGTCGCCGTCCTGGCCCTGGCCATCCTGATCTCCGGCGCGGTGGCCCCGTTCGTGGTCGACCAGACCGGCGGCGGCATCACCGGACACCGCTGGGCGGGTGTCTTCGTCGGTGCGCTGATCGTCGCCGGCACCCTCGGCGTCTACTTCGGAACCCGCCGCGCCGAGTCGAGGATCGCGCCCGAGCCCGAGAGCGATCTGCGCACCCAGCTGCGCATCGCGTTCGCCAACCGGCCGTTCCGGGCGCTTCTGCTCTGCTGGATCGTCCAGGGCGTCGGAGTCGGGACGATGCTGGCCGGCGTCCAGTACTTCGCCGACCACGTGGTCGGTCACGCGTCGGCCGCGACCTTTCTGTTCGTCGCGTTCGTCGGGCCGGCCCTGCTCGTCATGCCACTGTGGAGCCGGGTCGGCCGGCGGATCGGCAAGCGCCGCTCGCTGATCGCCGGCTCGCTGCTCTTCGGGGGCTTCGGCGTGTTCATGGTCGCCGCGCCGGTCCTGCCGGAGGCCGCCATCTACCTCATCGCGGCCCTGGTCGGTGTCGGTTACGCCGGGCAGCAGGTCTTCGCGATGGCGATGCTGCCGGACTGCATCGACCTCGACACCGAACGCACCGGCAGCCGCCAGGCCGGGGTCTTCAGCGGGCTCTGGACGGCGGGGGAGACCTTCGGGCTGGCGCTCGGCCCGGGCGTTTACGCGCTGATCCTGCAGCTCTTCGGCTACGTCTCGTCGTCGACCGGCACCGCCGCGGTCCAGGACGAGACCGCCAAGCTGGGCGTGCTGCTCGGCTTCACTCTCGTGCCGGCGGTCCTGGTGGCCGCCGCCGTCCTGCTGTTGAATTCCCGGCATGATCAACGCGCTGCCTGACGACGGGATCCCGGCCGAGCAGGTCCTGGCCGAGCTGCGCGAGATGCGGGCCGGCGACTTGCCCACCCACGGTGGGCGGCTCTTCGCGTACGTGTACGACCCCGGCCGTGACGGCCTCGACGAACTCGCTCAAGCCGCCCACGCGATCTCGGCCCACGTCAACGGCCTCGACCCGACCGCGTTCCCGTCCCTGCTGGCGATGGAGAACGCGCTGGTGGGGGCCACCGCGCGTGTTCTGGGAGCGCCGGTTCCGGGAGAAAGAACCGCGGTCGGCAGCGTGACCAGCGGCGGCACCGAGTCGATCCTGCTCGCCGTCAAGACAGCCCGCGATGCCCGGCCCGATCTGGCCACGCCCCGGATGGTGATCCCGTCCACCGCGCACGCCGCTTTCGCCAAGGCCGCCCACTACCTGCGGGTCGCCCTCGACGTCGTGCCGGTCGGCCCCGACCTGCGAGCCGACCCGTCCGCGACGGCGGCCTCGATAACCGACGACACGGTCCTGGTCGTCGGCTCGGCCCCCTCGTACGCCCACGGCGTGGTCGACCCGATTCCCCAGCTGGCGGCCGTGGCGGCGGAAAGACACGTCCGCTTCCACGTCGACGCCTGCTTCGGCGGCTGGGTGCTGCCCTATCTGAAGCGCCTCGGCGCCGACCTCCCGGACTTCGACCTCACCGTCCCCGGCGTCACCAGCATCTCGGTCGACCTGCACAAATACGCGTACGCGCCGAAGGGCGTCTCGATCCTCCTGCACCGCACCGAGGAGCTGCGCCGCCCGCAGTACTTCGCCTACGCCGACTGGCCCGGCTACACGATGGTCAACCCGGTCGTCTCGTCGACCCGCTCCGGCGGCCCGATCGCGGCCGCGCTCGCCACCCTGCGCACGATCGGCGACAACGGCTATCTCGGCCTGGCCGCCCGCACCCGCGACGCCGTGTCCATCCTGGCCGCCGCGGTCGAGCGGACGGACGGCGTACGCCTCTTCGCCCCGCCCGAGACCACGGTCGTCTGCTTCACGACCGAGGACGCGGATCTCTTCGTGCTCGCCGACGAGCTGACCGCCCGCGGCTGGCACACCCAGCCCCAGATGGCGTTCGGCGACCTCCCGCCGACCATTCACCTGACCGTGACCGCCGCGGTCGCCGCGACCGCCGCCGAGTTCGCGGCCGCCCTGGCCGAGTCGGTGGCGGCGGCCCGCGCCCGCGGCCCGATCGACCTGCCGCCGCTGGAGCTCACCCCCGAGACGGTCACCCCCGAGGTGGTCGAGCGGCTGGCCGGCGGGCTGGGACTCGGCGACGCCGACTTCTCCCGGATGGCCGCGGTCAACTCGTTGCTCAACGCGGCCTCCCCGCAACTGCGCGAGGCACTTCTGACGGGCTTCCTCAGCGTCCTGCAGAGACCGGAGTAGGTTGACCACGTGGCCGGTCTGCCAGGAGTGCTCGGGGAACCCATCCGGTTCGTGCTGAACTGGGGACGGCGCTACTCCCTCTGGGTCTTCAATTTCGGGTTGGCGTGCTGCGCGATCGAGTTCATCGCGAGCAGCATGAGCCGCCACGACTTCATGCGCATGGGTGTCATCCCGTTCGCGCACGGCCCGCGCCAGGCCGACCTGATGGTCGTCTCGGGCACGGTCACCGACAAGATGGCCCCGGCGATCCGGCGGCTCTATGACCAGATGCCCGAGCCGAAGTACGTCATCTCGTTCGGCTCGTGCTCCAACTGTGGCGGGCCGTACTGGGATTCCTATTCGGTGACCAAGGGCGTCGACCAGATCATCCCGGTCGACGTCTACGTGCCCGGCTGCCCGCCCCGGCCCGAGGCCCTGCTGCACGGCATCCTCCGCCTGCAGGAGAAGATCGCGGCCGAGCAGTCCGGCCCGGGCGGGGTGTCCCGGCCCGACGTGGCCGCGCTGACAGCGCCACCGGTGCGCCCCCCAACCTCCTAAGATGTCGGCATGACGCCCGAAGAGGTCGGCGAACGCCTGGTCGCGCTGCTGACCGACGACTCCCCGGAGGCGCCCGCGGGCGAGGCCGTCGCGAGCATCTCCGGCGGTGGTCCCGGGCACGAGCGGGCGGTCGTCGACGTGCCGGTCGCCCGCTGGTGGGAGTCGGTCGGCACGGCCAAGCACAACGGCGCCGTCGGCTGTGACTACTTCGACTGGCTGTCCGCGGTCGACGAGCTCGACGAGGGCTTCTCGGTCGTCGCCCACCTCTATTCCACCCGCCGGCGGCACTCGCTGCTGCTGCGCACCCGGGTCCCGCGCGAAGAACCGGTCGTCGAGTCCGTCGTGGAGCTGTTCCCGGGCGCCGACTGGCACGAGCGCGAGACGTACGAGATGTTCGGCATCACCTTCGCCCGCCACCCCGACCTCAAGCCGCTGCTCCTGCCGCCCGAGTTCGAGGGCCACCCGCTGCGCAAGGAGTTCGTGCTGGCCGCCCGGGTCGCCAAGGCCTGGCCGGGCGCCAAGGAGCCGGGCGAGTCCGAGTCGGGGGCGGCCAAGCGCGCCCCGATGCGGCCACCGGGCGTGCCCGCCCCCGGCGAGTGGGGTCCCCGCTGATGCCGCTCTGGCTCGAACTGGTCATCCGGGTCGTCGCGGTCGTCGTCGGCTTCCTCGTGCTGCCGCTGGTCGTCGGGCAGGCCGAACACAAGGTCATGGCGCACATGCAGGGCCGGGTCGGTCCGATGTATGCCGGGGCTTACCACGGCTGGGCCCAGCTGATCGCCGACGGCGTGAAGTTCGTCCAGAAGGAGGACATCACCCCGCGCGACGCCGACAAGCGCGTCTTCCAACTGGCCCCGCTGGTCGCGCTCTTCCCCTACCTGGTGGTGCTCCTGGCCGTACCCCTCGGACCAGGAAACCTGGTCGCTCAGGGCTTGGACGTCGGTTTGTTCTTCGTCCTCGCCCTCCTGGGCGTGGGCGTGGTCGCCGTGCTGATGTCCGCGTGGGCGAGCGCCAACAAATACAGCCTGCTCGGCGGCCTGCGCGGCGCCGCCCAGCTCCTGGGTTACGAACTTCCGCTGGTGCTGTCGGCGGCCAGCGTCGCGATGGCCGCCGGCACGCTCAGCCTGCCCGGCATCCTCGAGGCCTGGTCGCCGTGGTGGCTGCTCTGGCAGGCGCCGGCCGCGGTCGTCTTCTTCATCTCCGGCGTCGCCGAGATCCGCCGGCCGCCGTTCGACATGCCGATCGCCGACTCCGAGCTGGTCTTCGGCTACATGACCGAATACACCGGCCTGCGCTTCGCGTTCTTCCTGCTCGCCGAATACGTGGGCATCGTCGTGATCGCCGCGCTGACCACCGTGCTGTTCCTCGGCGGCTGGCACGGCCCGTTCGCCGACCAGCTCGGCTGGCTGTGGACGCTGATCAAGGTGTTCGCGCTGTCCTTCGTGATCATCTGGTTCCGGGTGACCTTCCCGCGGCTCCGCGAAGACCAGCTGCAGCGCCTGTGCTGGCTGGTCCTGGTGCCGGTGGCGCTGGCCCAGCTGGTCCTCACCGCCGCGATCAAGGTCATGTAAAGGCTTCGACCCGGTCGCGCACCGCGTTGTAGACCGTGTCCGGCACCTCGGTCGCGTCCAGGTGATCAAAGATCTCGTAGTCGAACGACGCGTCCGGCTCGGGCATCGGATCCCAGCAGTCCCAGGGCAGCGCCTCGACGTTGTCCATCGCCGCGACGTCGCGCACGAGGTTCCCGGCAATCCACCAGTCGCCACCAATGTTCTGACTGGTCAGACCGAACTTGCTCGGGTCCGCCTCGCCGCGCCGGAACAGCTCCCACGCCTCGCCGCCGGTCAGGAACGCCCCCTCGGGCAGGTCGCCGAGGTCGAAGTCAACCCCGAAGGTCTCCCGCTGCACCGCGTCGATCTGCGCGTCGCCGCGCTTCCAGCGCCCGTCCTCGTAGTACTCGACCACCCAATGATCCCCGTAGAACCCCGGAGTGAAATAGGCGCCGAACCCGCACCGGGCCCGCGCCGGCACCCCCTGGGCCCGCAACATCGCGACCGCGAGCACCGTGAACCCCCGGCAGTTCGTCGCCAGCCGCTCCCCGGGCTCCCGGGCCACGTCGAGCGGCCGCGGATCCCGTTCCACGACCGCGTCGAGCAACGCCGAAGCGCGACGAACGTGAACCGTCGACGTGTCCACCTTGTCGACGCCGTACATGCCGAGCAGGAACTCGTGAATGCACAGCCCGTGCAGCACCGACGCGACCCCGCCGAAGTCGGCGGGCAGCCCCGCGACCGACCTTCCCGGCGTGGTCATGACACCCGGGGTGAGATATTTGCGCTCCATTCCGCCAGCAAACCCCCTGACACGCTGTCAGAGTCAAGTTTGTCGCGGGGGTGTGCTCGCTTCGCGATCGACGACGGGGCAGGATATGCGTTTGTGAGTGACGACGGGGAGCGCGGTACGCCCGGCAAGGGCCTGATCAACGGACTCGCCGTCACGCTCAAGACGATGACCAAGCGGTCGATCACCCAGCAATACCCCGACGTCGAACCCGAGCTCCCCCCGCGCAGCCGAGGCGTGATCGCCCTGCTCGAGGAGAACTGCACGGTCTGCATGCTGTGCGCCCGCGAGTGCCCCGACTGGTGCATCTACATCGACTCGCACAAGGAAGAAGTCGTCGTTCCGGGCGCTGCCCGCGCTCGCCAACGCAATGTCCTCGACAAATTCGACATCGACTTCTCCCTCTGCATGTACTGCGGAATCTGCATCGAGGTCTGCCCGTTCGACGCCCTCCACTGGACCCCCGAGTTCGAATATTCCGAGTTCAGCGTCCTCGACCTGCTGCACGACAAAGACCGGCTGAGCGACTGGATGCGCACGGTGCCTCCGCCGCCGGCCCACGACGTCCTCGGCGAACCCTCGAAAGAGGAGGCCACGGCGACACGAAAGGCGGCGGGCCCAGGCGCGGCAACTGCCGCGAAGGCCGCTTCCGTACGCCGCCCCTCTCCCACAACCGCACCCGCCCGCCCCCCGGCCTCCCGCCCCGGCGCCGCCCCGACCCCCGAAGATGCGTCCAGCGAGCCCCCCGCAACCCCCGGGCCAAGCTCGGCGCCCAAGCCCAGCTCGGCGCCCAAGCCCAGTTCGGCGCCCAAGCCCAGCTCCGCGCCCGAGTCCCCCTCTGCGCCTGAGCCGCCCTCGGAGCCGGGGCAGTGACCGTCGCGGACGCGCTGATGCTGGCCCTCGGCGTCATCGCGGTCGGCTCCGGCGCCCTGGTGGTGACCAGCACCCACCTGGTCCGCGCCGGCCTCTACCTGGTGATCAGCCTCGGCGCGATCGCCGGCCTCTACCTCGTCCTGGGGGCCGAGCTGGTCGCCTGGGTCCAGATCCTGGTCTACGTCGGCGCGGTCGTCGTCCTGCTGCTCTTCGCGGTGATGCTCACCCGCGCCCCGATCGGCCCGTCGACCGACCTCGACCGCCCAGCCGGCCCGGCCGCCCTGATCGGCGCCGGAGTCGGCTTCGGACTCACCGCGCTGCTGGCCGACGCCTTCCACTGGACCCGCTACGACCCGCCCCCCACCGGCACCGCCGAACGCGTAGGCGCCCAGATCTTCGGCGGCTGGGTCCTCCCGTTCGAGGTGCTCTCGATCCTGCTGCTAGCGGCCCTGGTCGGGGCCATCGTCCTGTCCCGCCCCGATCTCGGCGCCCGCCCCGACCCCGAGGCGGCAGCCGTCCCCGCCCAGCCACCCACCCCCGACCTGCTGGCCGAGTCGGCCGCGGTGGTCTCCCGCCTCGAACGGATCGCCGCCCGCCAGGCCAACGCCCAGGCCCGCCTCCGCCAGACCGCCGCCGAACAGCGCTCCGCCACGACAACCGAGCCGGCGCCCGCCCCCGAAACGCCGCCGCCCGGCTCCACCGTCCAGGACGTCCTCAAGGGCAAGGCCGCCGACGTCATCTTCGGCGCCCAGGCCCGCCGCACCCGCCTCGGCGCCGACACCCCACCCGAGCCCGGCACCACCCCCGACGACATCATCGAGGGCACCGCCACCGAAACCGGCTCCCGCCCTTCTCCCGCCCGCCCGTCCATCGCGGGCACCGCTTCCGAGACCGGCTCCGCACCGAGCCGAGCCGGCTCGCGTCCCGGCCGTCCCTCGATCGAGGGCACCCCCACCGAAACCGGCTCCCCACCGAGCCGAGGCGGCTCGCGTCCTTCACCCGGCCGGCCGCCCATCGCGGGCACTGCCTCCGAGAGCCCTCCGGTCGGCGGCCGTTCCGCGCGCGCGATCGAGGGCTCGGCCATCGAGGGCTCGGCCTCCGAGAGCGCTGCCACCCAGAGCCCAGCGGCCCATCGTCCGGCCGGATCGCCAGATGTCCCCGATGACCGGCTCGCTCGTGGCGAAGGCCGCCCCCCTCGGCGCGGCGTAGCCGGCCGCGCCACCCGCCCGGCCCTCCCCGCCGCCGCCGACAAGCCCGCCGCGGACAAGCCCGCCGCGGACAAGCCCGCCAGCAACACGCCGGGCAGTGAGGCCGGCAGCGACAAGCGCGGCAACAACGACCCCGCCAGCAACAAGCCCGGCAGCGACGAGGATCGGGAGGGCGACGCCTGATGCACGTCGTCATTCCCTACGTCATCGCCGCCCTGCTCTTCGGCCTCGGCGTCTACGGTGTCCTGCGCCGCCGCAACGCGATCCTCGTCCTCATGGCGGTCGAGCTCATGCTCAACGCCGTCAACCTGATCTTCGTAGCGGCCGACTCGACGATCCGCCAGACCCTGACCGGCGTCCAGCCCGAGGCCTGGTCGCACGCCGCCCCCGAACCCCGGTCCGGCGCGATCTTCGCCCTTTTCGTGATCGTCCTAGCCGCCGCCGAGGTAGGCGTCGGCCTCGCGATCATCCTCCAGTTCTACCGGCTGCGGAACGCGATCGCGATCGACGAGATCGCGCTGCACGAGGCGGACGACGAGGCGGATGACGAGGCGGACGACGAGGCCGGCGACCACGAGACGGATGATCACGAGGCGGGCGACCCCGAGCAGGTGACGTCGTGACGGCCGCTGCCGCCGTGGCGCTGATTCCCGGCGTACCTCTGCTTTTGGGCCTGATTGGCTTGGCCCTGCCTCCCGGTGACCGCGATGAGAAGCAGACCAATCGCGGCCCGGCGGCTGCGCTCGGCATCGCCGGCGCGGCGGCCGCACTCGCCGTGACCGTGGCCCTGTTGCTCTTCGCGCACAAGCCCCTGGACGCCAATCGACGCTGGGTGAACCTGGGCGGCATCGAGATCACTCTCGGTTTTGACGCCGGCGTCGCCGCCCTCTACATCGCCCTGGCCGTCACCGTCGTGGCCCTTTTCGTGCAGATCTACTCGGTCGCCTACCTTCACGACGACCCCCGCTACGCCCCCTACGCCGCACAGGTCAGTCTGTTCACCGGCGCGATGCTCCTGGTCGTCACGTCCGGCGGCCTGATCAGCCTCCTGGTCGGCTGGGAGATCATGGGCGCCTGCTCCTACCTGCTGATCGGCCACGACCGCCGCCTGCCCGAGGCGCCGGCCGCCGCGGTCAAGGCGTTCCTGGTCACCCGGGTCGGCGACGTCGGGTTCCTCTTGGCGGTCGCCTTGCTCACGGTCGGTGCCGGCACCGACCGTCTGAGCGTGGTGCTCACCCACCATTACGGAACCGTGGTCCTGCTGCTGCTACTCGCCGGAGTCGCCGGCAAGAGCGCCCAGTTCCCCCTGCATACCTGGTTGCCGGACGCGATGGCCGGCCCGACCCCGATCTCGGCCCTGATCCACGCGGCCACGATGGTCGCGGCCGGCGTTTACGTCGTCTTCCGCACCTACCCGCTGTTCGAGCAGTCGCCCGCCGCGCTGAGTGTCCTCGGCGTGATGGCCGCGATCACGATCCTGCTCGGCGCGCTCAGCGCCACCGCGCAGGACGACATGAAGCGGGTTCTCGCCTGGTCGACGGTCAGCCAGATCGGCTACATGACCGGTGCGCTGGCCGTCGGCTCGCCCGCCGCCGCGCTGTTCCACCTGCTCACCCACGCCGCGTTCAAGGCTCTGCTGTTCCTGGCCGCCGGCGCGGTGATCCACGTGGTCGGCACCAACTACCTGTCCCGCATGGGCGGCCTGCGTCAGCGTATGCCGCTCACCTTCTGGTCGTTCGTGATCGGCCTCGGTGCCCTGGCCGGTTTCCCGCCGCTGGCCGGCTTCTGGTCGAAGGAGAACGTGCTGACCGCGGCCGCGCACGCCACCGACGGCGGCGGCCCGGCGCCGGCCTGGGTCGGCTGGGTGGTCTGGCTGGCCGCGCTTCTGGCGGTTTTCGTGACGGCCTGGTACGCCACCCGCCTGTTGCTCTGCGCCTTCTTCGGGGTGTCCCGTGAGCACGGCCCGGACGGCCCCGACTGGGAGATCGGCTTCGACGACGCGCGCTACCGGCAGCCGCGAAGCCCGCACGACCCGCCCGGCGCGATGCGGTGGCCGATCCTGCTGCTGGCGATCCCGGCCGCCCTGCTCGGGCTGGCCGCCTATGCACCCGGTTTCCGCTCCGCGCTCGAACTCGACCAGCCCCACCTGACCGTGGCCGTCCTCCTGCCGCTGCTGCTGCTCGCGGCCGGCGCCGGAACCGCCTGGTGGCTGTGGTGGGCCGTTCCGGGCGTCGATCCGGCGATGGCGCTCGGCCGGGCCCGCGGGTTCCTGGCCGCCGGCTTCCGCCTCGACGATGTACAGACCCGTCTGGTCGTCCGCCCGGTGAAGTCCCTGGCCGAGCTCATGAAGAAGGCCGACAAGCACGTGGTCGACGCGGCCGTCGAGGGCACCGGCACCACCACGACCCGGCTCGGCGGCCTGCTCCACTCGGCCCACCGGGTCGCGCTGCCCGGCGCCGCGATCCTCGTCCTCGCCGGCGCCCTGCTGCTCGGCGTCATCGCCGCCTGGTACGGAGCCGCCTCATGAACCGAGTCGACGTGACCGGCCCGCAGACGCTCTGGCTCCAGATCGTGCTGATCGCCGTGCTCGCCGTCCCGGCGGTCGGCGCGGTGGTGGTCGCCTTGCTGCCGCCGCGTTTCGACCGGCCGGCCAAATTCGCCGCGGTCGGGTTCGCCGCCGTCACGTTCGTGTTGACCCTGCTGCTGCCGTTCGGCCACCACGATCCGCGCGGCTGGTTCAGCTACGGCCCGGTCACCCTGCCCACCCTGCCCTGGGTCGATGTGGACAAGGCGTGGGTGCCCGCTCTGCACATCGACTTCCACCTCGGCGTGGACGGTGTCTCCTACCCGCTGGTCGTTCTGACCGCGCTGCTTACGTTGCTGTGCTGCGCGTACACGGCATGGAAGGGCGACGGGCGCGCCCTGGCCGCCCTGCTCCTGGTTCTCGAGGTCGGCATCCTCGGCACGTTCCTCTCCCTCGACCTCGTCCTGTTCTTCCTGTTCTTCGAGGTCGTCCTGCTCCCGATGTACGCCGTGATCGCCGGCTGGGGCGGTGACCAGCGCCGGGCCGCCGCCCGCAAGTTCGTCCTCTACACCCTGTTCGGCTCGGTCCTGCTCCTCCTCGGTGTGATGACCGTCGTCGTGGCCGCCGGCACCGGCAACATGTTGCTCCTGCACCAGGCCGGCCTCAGCCACACCACCCAGTGCGTCGCGTTCGCCCTGTTCGCGGTCGCGTTCGCGGTCAAGGCCCCGCTCTGGCCGCTGCACACCTGGCTGCCCGACGCGCACACCCAGGCCCCGACCGTGGGTTCGGTGATCCTGGCCGGCGTGCTCCTGAAGATGGGCACCTACGGCCTGATCCGCATCGGCGTCGGCGTCACCCCCGAGGGCGCCCGCTGGGCCTCGCCGGTTCTCGGCATCCTCGCCGCGGTAGCGATCATCGTCGGTTCGCTGGTCTGCCTCCGCCAGACCGAGCTGAAGCGCCTGATCGCCTACTCCAGCGTCGGCCACATGGGCTTCGTGCTGCTCGGTATCGCCACGCTCACGGTCACCGGCCTGCAGGCCGCGCTGCTCGGCAACGTCGCCCACGGCCTGATCACCGGCCTGCTGTTCTTCCTGGCCGGCGCGGTCAAGGACCGCGCGCACACCGGCGAGCTGGCCGACCTGGGCGGCCTCCGCGAGTCGGCGCCGCGCCTGGCCGGCCTGCTCGGTTTCGCCGCCATCGCCTCGCTCGGCCTGCCGGGCCTGGCCGGCTTCTGGGGTGAGGCTTTCGCGGTGGTCGCCGCGGTCGGCCGGGGCGGACCGCTCTGGCTCACGCTGGCCGCGGTGGCCGCGCTCGGCGGCGCCCTCACGGCCGCCTATTTCCTGCGCTTGCTGCGCCGGCTCACGCACGGCGTTCCCTCAATTTCCGTACGCGGTGTGCCCGCGACCGTGGCCGGCGCGGAGTGGCTGGCCTGGGCCCCGCTGGTCCTGCTGACCCTCGCCGTGGGTGTGGCTCCGGCCCTGGTCCTGGCCGCGACCTCGGGGGTCCTCCGATGACGATCGACCACGTGTCCCTGCTGCCCCTGTACGCCGCCGCCGGCACCCCGCTGCTGGTCCTGATCGCCGAACTGGCCACCGGCAAACGCGCGGCCGCCGCCGGCTCGGTCCTGCTCGGCGGCCTGGCCACGATCGTCTGCGCCGTGCTGGGCTCCCGCACCCCCACCTTCTGCACGGCCACCACCCTCTGCTCCTGGACCCCGGGCCCGGTGGCCGTCGTGTCGGCCGTGGTGTTCGCCGCCCTGACCGTGGGTGTCCTGGCCCTCTCCCTTCCCGGCCTGAAGCTGAGCCTGGCCCCGCCGGGGGAGTACTGCTTCCTCCTGGCCTCCTCGATGGCCGGCGGCGTGGTGATCGGCTACGCGGGCGACCTGATCACCCTGATCGTCGGCCTGGAGACCCTGACCCTGCCGCTGTACGTCCTGGTCGCCCTGCGCCGCTTCGCCCCCCGCGAGCGCGTGACCACCCGCGGAGCCTCCGCCTCGGTCACGTTCTTCCTGGTCAGCGTCATCTCGACGGCCATCGCCCTGCTCGGTGCGGCGCTGAACTACGCCGCCACCGGCGCCCTGCACCTGAACCGCCTGACCGACGGTATCGGCCCCCTGGCCCCGGTGGCCACGGTCGGCGCCGCCCTGCTGGTCATCGGCTTCGCCTTCAAGGTCGCGGCGGTCCCCCTGCACGCCTGGGCCGCACCCACCTACGACGGCGCCCCCATCCCGGTAGCCGCCTACCTCTCCACCGCCTCCAAACTGGGCGGTGTCCTGGCTCTGGCCGCGATCGTGTCCCACCTGGACACCGGCTCGACGATGGCCGTGCTGGCCGTCCTGACCATGACCGTGGGCAACCTGGTCGCCCTGACCCAGACCCGCATGGTCCGCCTGCTGGCCTGGTCGTCGGTCGCCCAGGCCGGCTACATCCTGGCTCCGCTGGCCCTGGGCGCCGACGGCATCCGGGCGGCGATGGCGTACACGGTCTTCTTCGTAGCCCTGGAGTTCATCGCCTTCGCGGTGATCGCGGCCTTGCGCCCCACCGGCGCCGACGGCGGTCTGTTGTCGGCCTACCGGGGCACCGCCCGTCGCTCCCCGTGGCTGGCCGGCGCCCTGGTCCTGTCACTGGCCGGGCTGGCCGGCCTACCTCCCGGCCTGGCCGGCCTGTTCGCCAAGGTCACCGTCATCAACGCCCTGATCGACCGCGGCTGGGGCTGGCTGGCCGGCGTGGTAGCCCTGAACGCCGTGATCGCCCTCGCCTACTACGTCCGAGTGGCCGCCATCCCCTACACCACCGCCCCGGCAACGGCCCGCCCGCAGGCCCGCGCCCCCCGCCCGGTAGCCATCGCCCTGATCGCCGGCGCCGCGATCGCCGTCGTC
Source organism: Actinoplanes sp. NPDC051411 (assembly GCF_040682075.1). Classification (NCBI taxonomy): domain Bacteria; kingdom Bacillati; phylum Actinomycetota; class Actinomycetes; order Micromonosporales; family Micromonosporaceae; genus Actinoplanes; species Actinoplanes sp. NPDC051411. The sequence goes on from NZ_JBFBAD010000023.1 coordinate 69,586, forward strand.
CTGGGCTTCGCCCCCCAACTCCTGTTCGGCTTCCTGACCTGATCGGGTGGTTTCCTCCCGGCCGGACCTGTTCTTCGTCCTGTCGGGCTACCTCATCACGGGCCTGCTGCTCGACGCCCACGACCGGCACGGCCGCATCGACCTCGGCCGGTTCTGGCGGCAGCGGCTGCGCCGGCTGCTGCCGGCCTTGATCCTCATGCTCGCCCTGGTCGCGCCGGCCGTACGCCAGTGGGAGCCGGCCGCCGACTGGGCGGCGCGGCGCGGGGAGATGCTCGCCGGGCTGTTCTACTACGCGAACTGGCACATGATCTTCGCCCATCGCTCCTACTTCGACGGGGCGGGGGCGCTGGATCACCTGTGGTCGCTCGCCATCGAGGAACAGTTCTACGTCTGGTGGCCGCTCGCCCTGATCCTCCTGCTGCGCCGGCGCCGCGCCTGGCCGTGGGCGGCCGCCGCCCTCGCGACCGCGTCGGCCGTCACCATGGTGCTGGCGTACTCCGCGGACGACCCGACCCGGGCCTACGTCGGCACCGATGCGCGGGCCCAGCAGTTGCTCATCGGTGCGCTGCTCGTGCCGGTCGTACGCCGCGGCGGACGACCGTTCCGGGCGGTCGGCGCGGCAGCGGCCGGCGTCTCGGCCGGGTTGCTCCTCGTCGTGTCCGCCTCGGGCCCCTTCTACTACCGTGGGGGCGCCACCCTGGTCGCCCTGCTGTTCGCCGCGCTGATCTGGTCGGTGGAGCGGGCACCCGGCTCCGCGGTCGCCCGGTGCCTGTCGGTCCGGCCGGTGCGCTGGGTCGGCACGGTCTCGTACGGCATCTATCTCTGGCACCTCCCGGTGATCAGATTTCTTCCGGAGGTCCTACCCGCCCCGGTCGTCGCGCCGGCCACCGTGGCGGTCACCCTGGCCCTGGCCACCGCCTCGTACTACCTGCTCGAACGGCCGATCCGCTACGGTCGCCCCCGCCTCGCGCTCGACACGACGCGCAAGGTCGTGGCCGCGGGCGCGGCGGCGGCCGTGTTCTGCGCCCTGATCGTGGTCGGCGCGACCACCGCGGCGACGGGTCTGCAGGCCCAGCAGATCGCCGATGCCCGGTGGGCGCGGGAGGCCGCCGACGGCACGGTGGGCGCGGAAGGCGACGACGCGTGGCCGCTCTGCCCCGACACCACGTCCATCTGCCGGCGGCTGGTGGCGAAACCGGGGCATCCGACGGTCGCCGTGCTGGGCGACTCCATCGCCCGCTCGCTCGACCCCGGCTTCTACGATCTCGCCCGCGCCAACGGCTGGGGCTACGTGCTCGCCGCGCACAACGGTTGCGGCCTGACGAGTCTGGTCAGCGTCGAGGGCCCGGAGCAGAGGTGGTTCCTCAAGAAGTGCGCCGAGGAGACCGGCCCGCGGATCGCCCAGGTACTCCACGAATACCATCCGGACCTGGTCATCTCGTCATCACGCTGGGAGCTCATCGCCCACGAGGGCGCCGGCGGCCGTACGGTCGTGCCGCCCTCCCCGAAGTGGGTCGCCGACGTCCACGCCGGGCTGCGGGCGTTCGCCCAGTCCGTCGTCCGCTCGGGCGCCGCACTGGCGATGCTGACCGTCCTGCCGGTCGCGCCCGCAACCCCCCGCTGCCTCCGCGACCCCACCAACCGCGCCTGCGCCGGCTCGCCGGACGCCCTGACCGCGGCGACCAACGACATCTACCGGCAGGTGGCGGCCGACGTGCCCGGCGTGGCCGCGGTGTCCATGCAGGACGTGGTCTGCCCGTCCGGCCGGTGCCCCACGGTGGTCCACGGCATGCTCGTCCGCTTCGACGGCATGCACTTCACCGAGGCCGGCGCCCACTGGTTCGTCCGCGCGCTCAGCCCGCGGCTCCCGATCATCCATCGACCGCCGCCCGCAGCCGGCCGAGCCACTCCACGCCCAGCCGCCGCCCGTCCGGGAACCGGTCGTCCCGATCCCAGCGCCACACCGTGATCATCGCCAGCACAAGAAGCCGGCACTCTCGCAGCAGGCCCTGATCGACACCCGGATAAAACGAGCCCACCTCCTCGGGCGCATGCGCGACGTCGAATTCCACCGGCCCCCGGCAGCACGTCTCGAGGTCGATGAACAGCAGCCCGTTCTTCGTGCTCAGCAGATTCCCCGGGTGCGGTTCGCCGTGCAACAACTGCTCGTCCCGCCCACGCGCGACAATCGCCTGCCGCAGCCGAAGCAACGTCGCCCCGAGGAATTCCCGATCGTCGGAAGCAAGTTCCGGAGTTTGTTCGCGGCTGGCCACGAGCCGCTGCGCCTCTTCGATCCGATCCGTGAAATGCGGCGAGGCCACATCCACTTTGCGCATCCGGTCATGCAACTGCGCCAGCGCTTCCGCATAGTCCACCGGCGCGACCTCGAAACCGGCCACCGTTTCGTAATAGGTCCAGAGTGTGATCATGTAACCGTCGCGCTCGTAGGCCCGCGGCTCCACCCGTGGATCGAGGGCCGCTACCGGGCCTCCGACCTCGGCCAGCCGTTGAGCGAGCCCGATCTCGAACTCCGCGACCTGCTCGGCCGCCGGCGCCACCCGGGCCAGCACGTCACCGGGCAGCAGCCGCAGGGTGACCTTGTTCGAGCTGTGGAGCACGATCGCCTCGTCGGCGGCCAGACCGAGCGAGGTCGCGGTCGTCATGGCCGCGGCGATCGCGGGCCGGGTCATCGGTGGGTCAGCCGTTCTTCGACCTCGGCCCGCATGCCGGCCGGCAGATCCTCGGCCTCCAGCAGTCGCGGTAACGAGTCGTGGTCGAACATCCAGATGTGGAACGCCTCGGCGATCGTCACCCCGCGGGCCGGCCGGTGGACGATTTCGATCGGGTCGCCGACCCGCAGCGAGCCCGGCGTGATGATCCGCAGGTAGGCCCCGGTGCGGTTGGCCTGCGAGAATCGCCGCGTCCACCGCGGCTCCTCCATCCGTGCCTGGAACGTCGCGCACGGAATCCGGCCGAATGTCGCCTGCAATTCGACGACCTCCCCGACTTTCCAGATCTCGCCGATCGCGGCGCCGTTCACGTCGACTCCGGCCGTGGTCAGGTTTTCGCCGAAGAAGCCGGACGGCAGCGACCGCCCGAGCGACGATTCCCACCAGTCCAGGTCTTCCCGGGCGTAGGCGTAAACGGCCTGATCGTCGCCGCCGTGATTCTGGATGTCGCCGATCTGGTCGCCGACCACGCCGCTGTGCAGGCCGACCGTCTTGGGTCCCGGCGGCCGCACCGAAATGGGATGGGAAACCGGCTGTTTGTCGATGCCGGTCATTCCCAGACCCTTGGCCGGGTTGGGCCGGGGCACCGCCACATTGACCGATAACACCTTCACCCGAAAGTCACCACCGTCCGGTCCTGGACCGGCCGGAAGCCGAGTCGCTGATAGAGCCCATTGCTGGTCGGATTGTCGAGGTCGGTGAAGAGCACCACCTCGGAGGCGCCGTCGGCGAGGGCGGCGGCGCAGGCCGCGGCGGTCGCGGCGCCGGCATAGCCCCGGCCGCGCAGAGCGACCGGAGTAAACACGTATCGGATGCGCACGACGCCGGCGGAAGGAAGTGTCCGCATCACCATCGAAGTGGGCGCGCCGGCGGCGAGACCAAGGGTCACGACACCGTCGGCCAGCGCGTCGTCGACCACGGCCTCGACGTCCTCCACCGATTCGCCGATGTCGGCCAGGAAATCCCGAACCCAGCCGAGAAGAAGCGCACGGTCGCCCGATTCCCCGGGGCGGGTCGAACCGCTCGGCGATTCCAGCGCGGAAAGGCGATAGAGCCGGGTCCGCATGCGCACACCGGGGGTCGCCCCGGTGCGCGCCACCCACGGCCCGACGAAAAGGTCGACCAGCGGAACCGGCAGATTTACCCCCGGGAGCGACCGGCCGCCGAACGCGTTCACCGCGTCGGTCACCGCCGAAGGCGGCACCTCGCCGAACAGCACCGGATGCGGCGGTGTCTGCAGAAGCACACCGGAGACAACCCCGTTGTGGTCACGCCAGGCGCCAAAAACGGGCGCTTCCTTCCCGTACGCCGTAAGCCCGCGTCGCCGCAGCGTCTCGACAAGCGTGAGTAAAACGGTGTGCTCGACCGGCCGCGAACGAAGGTGCGCCTCGGCGACCGTCATGAAGCTCTCGAGATCGTCGGTCAACTCCCAGGCCATAGGCTCATCTTTCGCGCCCGCCGAGGGCCGCGCACCCGATTAAAGCCCCCACACCTTGGCCACCCGGACCAGCGTTTCCTGTCGCGTGGCCGGGTCGTAAACCGTGCCGGCGAGGATCACCTCGTCGGCCCCGGTACGCGTGACCAGCGCGTCGAGCCCCGCCACCACCTCGTCGGCCGTGCCCGCGAACTGGGTGCCGGGCAGTGAGTCGAGCAGGCTCCGGTCGAGGTCGGTCAGCTCGACGGAAGCCGCCGCGTCGGGCGAGATGATCGGCCCGAGCTTGCCCGTGCGCAGGCTCAACGCCATGATCCGGCTCGGGCCGGCCAGGTAGAGCGCCTCCTCGGTCGTCTCGGCGGCGATCACCGAGGCGCTGACCATGACGTGCGGCATCGGGTGTCGGGGCGAGGGCTTGAAGCCGGTGCGGTAGAGGTGCAGGGCGTTGTCCACATCGGAGCTCATCGCGAAGTGGTACGCATAGCAGAACGGGAGCCCGAGCGCCGCCGCGACCTGGGCGCCATAGGTCGACGACCCGAGCATCCACACCTCGGGATAGGTCGAGGCCGCCGGCGTCGCGTGCAGGCGGGCGACCAGTTCCGGGTCGATGCGCTCGTCGCCGAGCAGCCCGAGCAGCGTCTGCAGGTGCTCGGGGAACTGTTCGACGGTCAGGTAGGGCGAGACGCCGCGCAGGGCCGCCGCAGTCGCCTGGTCGGTGCCGGGAGCGCGGCCGATGCCGAGGTCGATGCGGTGGGGGTGCAGCGCCTCCAGGGTCGCGAACTGCTCGGCCACCACGAACGGCATGTGGTTGGGCAGCATCACGCCGCCCGAGCCGACCCGGATGCGGCTGGTGTGCGCGGCGACGGAGGCGATCAGTACCGGCGGCGAGGTCGAGGCGACGGCCGGCATGTTGTGGTGCTCGGCCACCCAGAATCGGGCATAGCCCAGCTCGTCGGCGGTCTGCGCGATTTCGAGCGTGCCCCGCAGCGCGTCGGCGCTGTCATGCCCCTCACGGACGGTGGCCAGGTCGAGCACGGAAAGTGGAACGCGGGAGGTCACCCGCCGACCTTATCTCTGGCGCCGGCCGCGGGCCGTCTGGACTCCGGCGGTGACCACGCCGAGGGCGGCACCGGGCACCAGCATCCAGATCGGCCACGGGTAGAGATGGCCCGAGGTGGTGACCGCGACCAGCACGTAGACCACGAGGTTGACCGCGGTCAGGGCGCCCCAGATCGTCCAGAGGACGACCAGAGCGGTCGGCATGCGGCGGGCGCTGCGGCGGGCCTCGGCCTCCCGGCGGGCGGTCACGTCGGCCGCGCTCATGCCGGGGCGGGGCAGGTCGTCGACCAGGGCGATCAGATCGGCATAGGTGCGAGCCGCGTACGCCTCGCCGACCCGGTCGTCGTATTCGTGCAGGGAGAGCCGGCCTTCGTCGAGCGCCGCCTTCAACTGATCGGCTATCTTCTGCCGGTCGCTGTCGGCCGCTCGGAGTGTCTCCAGCCGCGGCTCGGACACCCGGCGGCCGGGACCGCTGACCTCTTTAGCCATCGGACACTCCTTTACGCACCCCCGTCGACCCGGTCAGGCTATCGGAGTTCAACCCGCGATCGTCAGGGGGAAAACCATGAGCTTGAGGCCGACCAGCGACGCCGGAGCCGAGCAGATCACTGCCGCCCTGCGGTCGTTCTACGACGCCGAGGTCGACCGCCGGGACGGCCTGATCAAACAGGACTGGAAGCTGGACGAGCGGGCCGCCTTCCTCGACCGGCTGCGGGCGGCCGAGGCGCGCACGCTGCTCGAGGCCGGGGCGGGCACGGGCCAGGACAGCCGGTTCTTCCAGGACGAGGGTCTGGAGGTGACGGCGGTCGACCTGTCCCCGGCGATGATCGAACGCATCCGGGCGAAGGGCGTACGCGGCCTGGTCGGCGACGTGACCTCGCTGGCCTTCGCCGAGGGCGAGTTCGACGCGGTCTACACCTTCAACGCGCTCCTGCACGTGCCGAACGCGTCGTTGCCGGCCGCCCTGGAGAACATTCGCCGGGTGCTGCGGCCGGGCGGGCTCTTCTACCTCGGCGTCTACGGCGGCAACGAGCCCGAGGAGGGCTTCTCGGACGACGAGCGGTTCTTCTCCTTCCGCACGGATCACGACCTCCTGACGTACGCGAAGGACCACTTCGACATCCTCGACTTCCACGTCGTCCACGCCCGCGACACCCGCTTCCAGTCGCTCACGCTCGTCCGCTCCTAGTTCGCCGAGTGCGCGTGGTGGTACTGATGCACCAGCGCGTGTCCCTTGCCCCGCGCGATCAGCCACCGGTTGACCGGCACCGTGATCACGAAGGCGATGGCCAGCGTGCCGACGAGGCTGGCCCAGAACAGCCAGTCGCCGAGCCCGGCGTCCATCGCGCCCGGGATGGTGACCAGGCCCAGGTTGTCCATCAGCTCCATGCTCGTGATCGAGACGGTGTCGCTGGCCAGCGCGATGCCGAGGGCCCGCCGGAACGGGACGCCGGCCCCGAGCACCGGCCGCATCGCCAGCGTGTATCCGAACACGAAGGCGAGCGCGATCGAGACCACGATGTTGGCCGCGTTACCCCAGCCCAGTGCTGTTGTGAGGACCATGCCGAGGATCTCGCCGAGGGCGCAGCCGGTGAGGCAGTGCAGCGTGGCCGAGATCGCGGCGCGGGTCAGTTCCCGGGATGTCATGGCGACGACTATATACCCCCCAGGGGTACCTCGCGCCCGTCTGCGCGTACGAAAAAAGGCAGGACCGCCGGCGGTCCTGCCTTTCCCCGGTGAAAGAAAGATCAGCGCATGCGCTGAAGCGAGCCGGCCTGCTGACGGAGGCGGGCGATGCGCTCCTCCATCGGCGGGTGGGTCGAGAACAGCGCGCCGATGCCACCGGCCCGGAACGGGTTGGCGATCATCAGGTGAGCGGCGCTGGTCAGCTGCCCCTCGGCCGGCAACGGCAGGCGCGAGGCGCCGTACTGGATCTTCTCGAGCGCGCTCGCGAGCGCGAGCGGGTCGTTGGTCAGCACCGCACCCGAGGCATCGGCCTGATATTCGCGGCTCCGGCTGATCGCCAGCTGAATGACCGTCGCGGCCAGCGGGCCGAGAATCAGCATGAGCAGCAGCGCGGCCGGGTTGGGGCCGTCGTCGTCATCCGACCCGCCGAGCGGCAGGAAGAGCGCCAGCTGGGCGAACATCGTGATGATGCCGGCCAGCGCGGCCGCCACGCTGGAGATCAGGATGTCGCGGTTGTAGACGTGCGACAGCTCGTGCCCGATGACCCCGCGCAGCTCGCGACGGTCGAGCAACTGCGTGATGCCCACGGTCACCGCCACCGCGGCGTGCTGCGGGTTACGGCCGGTCGCGAACGCGTTGGGCTGCGGCGACGGCGAAACGTAGAGCTTCGGCATCGGCTGGCCCGCGGCCTGCGAGAGCTCGCGGACGATCTGGTAGAGCGCGGGAAACTCGGCCTCGCTGACCGGCTGGGCCCGCATCGCCCGCAGCGCGAGCTTGTCGGAGAAGAAGTAGGTGCCGGCATTCAACGCCAGCGAAATGATCACGGCAAACACCAGGCCGCCGCTGCCACCCACCCAGTAGCCGACGCCCAGGATGATGGCGCTCAGCAGACCGAGCAGGGCGGCCGTCTTCAGGCCGTTGTGATGGCTGGACAACTGGAACTCCTTCGTGATGCGGGCGGTTGGGCCCGTGCTCCATGAAACACCCGCGACCGGGGAATTCATCCGGTGCTGACTGTGAGTTGCCTGAGGCCCCGCTGATTCGATCGACGACAAGTTGTCAGACCTGACTGTTAGCTTCGGGGCCATGGCTGACGTCCAGTTGCGCATGCTCCAAGACGAAGATCTCGACCCGCTGTTCGAGATGATGCGCGATCCGGTCGCGGTCAAAATGGCGGCATTCACGCCACCGGACCCCGACGACCGGGCGGCCTTCGACCGCCGTCAGGCCCGCGTACGCGCGTGGCCCGAGGCCGAAAACCGGGCCGTGACCGTCGACGGCCGGTTCGTCGGCACCATCGCCAGCTTCCTGATGGAGGGCGACACCGAGATCACCTACTGGATCGACCGCCGGTGGTGGGGCCAGGGCGTGGCCAGCCGCGCGGTGTCCCTGTTCCTGTCCGAGGTCGCGGTCAAACGCCCACTGTTGGCCCGCGCGGCGAGCGACAACGCGGGCTCCCTGGCCGTACTGAGAAAGGCCGGCTTCCGCGAGCTCGGCCGCGCCGTCGGTTTCGCCGACGCCGGCAAACCGAGATCGAGGAGACCGTCCTCCGCCTCGAATGAGGAAATTCCGACGGCGCGCGGGTGATAGATCGGGCGAGGGGAGCGCTGCGGGCGGCGTGATACCAAGATCAGGCGTTCCCGCTATGTTCCCGTGGAGCGTCGTAGACGGCCGGATCTTGCCGGACGGAACCGGACCCGACAGGAACGGCCCCGAGAGCGCGCTTCCGCAGTTCTCAGGGCCGTTCAGTGTGCCGGTGGCGGGTGAAGGATTCGAACCTTCGAAGCTTTCGCGACGGATTTACAGTCCGCTCCCATTGGCCGCTCGGGCAACCCGCCTGGCAACGACACCGCAGTCTCCCGCGGCGCGGACAACAGAATAACCGCATCCGCGGTCGCCTCCGCAACCGGGTACGGTCGGCATGTCGGAGGCCGCTCGCCGGCCTCCCTTAGGGATCGATACGTCGGCACGCAGGAGAGTCTGATCATGGCAGCCAGCCCGTCTTTCGACATCGTGAGCAAGGTCGACCGCCAGGAGGTCGACAACGCCTTCCATCAGACGGAGAAGGAGTTGGGCACGCGCTTCGACTTCCGCGGCACCGGCACCACCGTCGCCAAGTCGGGGGAGGAGGGTGTGACGATCACGTCCGAGACCGAGGAGCGGGTGTCGGCCGCCCTCGACGTCTTCAAGGAAAAGCTGATCAAGCGCAACATCTCGCTGAAGTCTCTCGAGGCGGGGGAGCCGCGGCAGTCCGGCAAGACCTACAAGATCGACTGCAAGGTGATCGAGGGCATCGAGACCGACAAGGCCAAGGCGATCAGCAAGAAGATCCGCGACGAGGGTCCGAAGGGCGTGCAGGCCCAGATCCAGGGCGACCAGCTGCGGGTGACCGGCAAGAAGCGCGACGATCTGCAGGCCGTGATCGCCCTGCTCAAGCAGGAGGACTTCGGCGTCGCCCTGCAATTCACGAATTATCGCTGATCAGAGGCCGTGAGGTCGCAGACTGGAGCTATGAGCACCGGTCAGTGGACCACGGCCATCGGCGGGGCGATCGGTTTGGCGCTGGCCGTCTTCGGCGCCCGCATGCTGATCACCGGCCGGGCTCCCAACGCGACCACCCGCGCCTTCCGCAATGTCCGTGAGGCCGGCTGCTACCACACGTTGTTCGGGGTGGCGCTGGTGCTGGTGGTGGTCGGCACCAACTTCACCGGCAGCCCCGCCGCCCTGGTCATGACCCTGCTCGCGGTCGCCATGGTGGGCCTCGCCGTGATCCGCTTCCGTCCCCGCGGCCGCCGCTCGGCCGGCCAGAAATAGCCGGCCCCCTCGACCGCGAATCGGGTGGCCGTCCGGGCAGTCATCGGCTAGAAAGCCCGCATGGCCCTGACCCACGCGGTTCTGTCGTTCGCCTTGCTGGGCGCGCTGCTGACGATCACCCCCGGTCTCGACACTGCCCTGGTGCTGCGCAGCGCGGTCACCATGGGCCGCCGCCCCGCCTTCGCCACCGCGCTCGGCATCAACGTGGGCGCCCTGATCTGGGGCGGGGCGGCCGCGGTCGGCGTCTCGGCTCTGCTCACCGCCTCCGAGACCGGCTATCTCGTGCTTCGGATCGCCGGTGCGGCCTACATGCTCTACCTGGGCGTCCGCATGATCATTGGGGCCGTCCGGCCGGGCCGAGATGAGGCCGCTCCCCGAGAGCAGCGCACCCCGAGCATTTGGAACACCTTCGGCCGGGGTCTGCTCACCAACCTGCTCAATCCCAAGATCGGCGCCTTCTACGTGGCCGTTCTGCCGCAGTTCATCCCGGCCGGCACGTCACCGCTCGGCGTGGGCCTGCTGCTTGCCTTGGTCCACGACGTCGAGGGCCTGATCTGGTTCACGGCGATCATCACCTGCGCACAGGCGCTGCGCGGCTTCCTCGGCCGGCGCCGGGTCCGGCGCACAGTCGACGGCACAACCGGGGTGGCCCTGGTCGGCTTCGGCGTCAAGCTGGGCCTGTCCAGCCGCTGATCCCGCCGGGGCGCAAGGCGGGGGCGCAAGGCCGGGGAGCAAAGCGGGGAGCAAAGCGGGGAGCAAGGCCGGGGAGCAAGCTGGCGAGCGAGGCCGGGGGAGCAGGCCGCGGAACAAGCCGTGAAGCGAGGCCGGGGGAGCGAGGCCGGGGGAGCAAGGCCGGGGGAGTAAGCCGAGGGAGTAAGAAGGAACAGTGATCGAACCCGTTGTCGACCTAGCTCAAATCCAAGCGCTCCCCGGCCGCGTCCTCCTCGCCGACGTGCGTTACTACCTCGACGGGCGGTCCGGCCGTGCGGCCTACGACGGCGGCCACCTCCCCGGCGCGATCTTCGTCGACCTCCATCACGATCTCGCCGCTCCCGCGTCGCCGGCCGAGGGCCGGCATCCGCTGCCCGACCCCGCGTTCTTCTCCGAACGGATGGCGTCGCTCGGGCTGAGCGATGACGACACCCTTATCGCGTACGACGATGCCGGCGGTGTCATGGCCGCGCGCCTGGTGTGGATGCTGCGGTCCACCGGCCGGGACGCCGCGCTTCTCGACGGCGGTCTCACCGCGTACACGGGAAAGCTGGAAACCTCGCAGCCGCAGCCTTCTCGCGGGTCTTTCTCTGTCCGGCCGTGGCCGGCGGAGCGTCTGGCGACCATCGACGAGGCGGCGTCCGGCCGGTCCGGCGGGTCTGTGGTGATCGATGCCCGCCCGGCCGACCGTTTCCGGGGTGAGAACGAGACGCTCGATGCCCGCCCCGGTCACATCTCGGGTGCCCACAGTGTCCCGTGCCGGGACAACGTCGACGCGTCCGGCCGGTTCGAGTCGCCCGAGGTGCTGCGTGCGCGGTTCGTCGCGGCCGGTGTGACCGCCGGCGCCGACGTCATTTCCTACTGTGGTTCCGGCGTGACCGCCTGTCACAACCTGCTCGCTCTGGAACGGGCCGGTTTCGGCCCGGGTCGTCTCTATCCGGGTTCGTGGTCGCAGTACAGCCACACGGACCGGCCGGCCGAGACCGGTTAGTTAAAGGGAGCCGGACTCCAGCCAGCGGCTGTGCGCCTCCCAGGCGGCCTGTTTGCTGCTGCCGAGGGCCAGTCCGATCTGGGTCCAGGAGGCGCCTGCTTCGCGCGCCGACCGCACCATCGCCTGCCGCCCGTAGCCCGCCTTCCGGATCACGACCTCGCTGAGGGCGAGCATTTCCAGCGCTTCTTCCCGGTTGAGGGGTGTCCCGTCGGCGTGCTCGCGCACCGAGGAGAGGGCGTCTCGCATCCTCAGCTCGTCGTAGCGCGTTGTAGCCGTCGAGAGCGTGTGTTCGCGCTCGAGTTCGTCCGGGGAAGTCACGCGCGACAGTCTCTCGTCAGGCCTCCCTGACGTCAAGGCAACTTGACAGTAACGACGTGAAACGACCTCATATCTCCGGCTATTTCGGACCTAAAGCTGTCAATTTTGCGGCCCGTCCACGCAGGCATCCCTCAACCGTTCGGTCAGGATTTCGGTATGTGTGGCTTCGACCCGCCGTCGGACACTCCCCGTCGCACAGCAGGTGTGGCACCATCATGTGACCCCCCACCGGTGTGTGTCACAAACGCAGGAGTCGAATATGTCCACAAGGAAGCTAGGACGCCTTGCGCGCCTGGTTTTCGTGGTTGCCGCGCTGTTTGCTGGCGGCGTGGGTGCTGCTGAAATCAGCGCCAACCACGCGGGGGCGCCGGCCACCGTTCGCAGCGCCCAAGCGGCGCAGATGCTGGAAGTCGTCTGGGAATAGCGCCTACGGGCGTGCACGGCGAAGACGCCGCGCGTCGACTGATGAGGGAGCGCCATGGCAGGACGCTCGCGACCGTCGCGGCGCTCCGCGCAATATGCGTGGTTGGTTACGACCCCGCTTGCGCTGTGCTCTTTCCTTTGCATCACCGTTTTCTGGTACCAACAACCGCACTGGTATGAATCCTGGCGTGGCGGCCTGATTGCCCTGATTGGGCTGATGATCGCCTATGTCGGCGTTATCAACGTCGTCGTGCGCCGGCAGACCTTCACCCTTGTCGCGACCGAGCTGCCGCTGGTCCTCGTTCTTTACTACCTCCCGCCGGTGATGGCGATCCTGGTCGCGACTCTCGCGCCGCTCATCACCCAGGGCCGCTCCGGCTACGAGCTCACCAAGATCTGGTTCAACGTCGCCAAGTCGGCCGCCAGCGTCTCGGCGGCGCTGATCGTGATCGCCGCCCTGCCTCACATGAAGAACGCCGGTCCCGGCACCTGGGGCATCCTGTTCCTGGCCGTGTCTCTCGGCGCGCTGGTCCACGTGTTCGCCCTCTCCGGTGTGATGGCCGCGGTGCAGAGCCGCCGCGCCGGCCTGGAAGCGTTGCGGGCCAGCCTTCCGACCCTGCTGACGTCCGGCGTCAACATCGTGCTCGGGCTGGTCTTCCTGGTCGCCCTCGAGGCGACCCGCTGGTCGGCCGTGCTCCTGGTCGTGCTGGTCGGCGCGCTGATGCTGGTGCTGCGATCGTTCGCCGAGTTCTTCCGGCAGCACCGCACCCTCTCCGAGGTCTACGAACTCACCAAGGCGGTCCGCGACGAGCGCAACGAGGCGAGCCTGCCCGATGTGCTGCTCGGCCGGGTCCGTGCGCTCATGCGTTCGGAGTACGCCACCCTGTGGCTCGCTCCCCAGGGCCGCCATCCCGAGGTGCTCCTCACCGCGCGGGTGGAAAATCGTGGTCTGCTCGACCTTTCGCCGACGCCGGTCCCCCTTCGTGACCAGGTGCTCAGCGCCGGGCGCACGGTCGCGGTCGGTCCGCAGTTCGACGACGCGCGCGACCTCCGCGAGGCGCTGCGGGGCTCGAAGATCAAGGACGCCATCGTCGTGCCGTTGCGGTCGGGCCAGACGCAGATCGGCACCCTGGAGGTCTGCAACCGGCTCGGCGACGCCCGCACGTTCCGCGACGGCGACGTCCAGGTGCTCGAGACGGTCGCCGCGCATGTCTCGGTCGCAGTCGAGAACGCCCGCCTGGTCGACCGCCTGCGCTACGACGCCTACCACGACCGCCTCACCGCTCTGCCCAACCGCCGCCGCATCGTCGACGCGCTCGCCGAGTCGGTGAAGGTCCGGGCCGAGGAGGAGGTCGTCGCGGTGCTGCTCTTCGACGTCGACGGCCAGCGCGACGTCAACGAGTCGATGGGCCACGCGGCCGGCGACAAGCTGCTGGCCGAGGTGGCCGGGCGTCTCCGGAGCATCGCCGGACCGGGCGCCCTGGTCGGGCGGATCGGCGGCGACGAGTTCGTGGTCACCCTGCGCGCCGAGAGCACCGACGCGACCGTCCGGCTCGCGACCGAGATGCGCGAGCAGTTGCGCGGGCCGATGACGGTGGGCTCGCTCACGCTCGACGTCGGCACCGCGGTCGGGGTCGCGGTCTATCCGGATCACGGCGACGATCCCGAGACCTTGCTGCAGAGAGCCGAGCTGGCCGGAAATTCGGCCAAGGTGCTTCCGTACGGGGTGCAGCTGTTCCACCCCGCCCTGGAGTCCCGGGCCGTCCGTCGTCTGGGCATCGCGGCCGACCTGCGCCAGGCCCTCGACAGTGGCCTGGTCGACGTCTACTTCCAACCCAAGGTCACGCTCGCCGACCGTCACCTGGTCGGCGTCGAGTGTCTGGCCCGCTGGCAGCACCCGGCGCACGGCGAGGTGGCCCCGGAAGACTTCGTCGCGGTCGCCGAGCACACCGGCCAGCTCTCGCGGCTCACCGAGGTGGTGCTCACCGAGGGTCTGCGGCGCTGCTCCGAGTGGGCCCAGGCCGACCGTCCGCTCTCGATCGCGGTCAACCTCTCGGTCCGCACCCTGCTCGACTCCCGCTTCCCCGACCAGGTCGAGGCGTTGCTGGAGCAATACGAGGTGGCTCCGGCCCAGGTGACCTTCGAGATCTCGGAGCCGGGCATGCTCGGCGACATCGAGCGCGTCCTGCCCACTCTTTACCGTCTGCGCGACCTGGGCGTGCGGCTGAGCGTCGACGATTTCGGCACCGGCGCCTCGTCGCTGTCCTATCTGCGGCAGTGGCCGGTCCAAGAGGTCAAGATCGACGACAGCTTCGTGCAGGGCATGGCGACCGACTCCGGCGATCTGGCGATCGTCCGGGCCGTGATCAGCCTCTCCCGCGAGTTCGGGCTGACCGTGGTCGCGGAGGGCGTCGAGAGCGAGCTCACCCTCGATCTGCTCGAGGAGATGGGCTGCGAGATCGGCCAGGGCTATCTCTTCAGCCGCCCGCTGCCGTACGAACGTCTCGAGGCCTGGTTCAGCGCCCGCACCGAGCCGACGACCACTCCCGCGGGCGAGGTCCGGAGGCTCCGAGCGGTCATATGACCAGCGGTTTCACGACACGGGGGGATCCGGTTTCACCCCCGCCGACCGGCCGTGTAGTCTTATCTCCGCAGCGGGCGAGAGATCGCGCGCTGATCTGATTTGCAGCCGGCCCCCTTAGCTCAGTCGGCAGAGCGTCTCCATGGTAAGGAGAAGGTCTACGGTTCGATTCCGTAAGGGGGCTCTACCGGGTTCGTTCGCCGCCGCAGGCGCAGGACGCAAGCCTGGCGCGGCGGGGTAGCTCAGTTGGCAGAGCAAGCGGCTCATAATCGCTGTGTCGCCGGTTCAAGTCCGGCCCTCGCTACTTGATACGGGATCCCGCCCGGGGTCCCCACTTTGCAGTTCGGCCCGCCAAGCGTCTACGCTGGTACGCCGGTAATACGAAACCCGTGAGCAGGAAGGCTCCCCGCCGTGGCCAAGGCGACCGACGTCCGTCCGAAGATCACCCTGGCGTGTACGGAGTGCAAGGAGCGGAACTACATCACCAAGAAGAATCGGCGTAACGACCCCGACCGCGTCGAGCTGAAGAAGTTCTGCCCGCGGGACGGCCGCCACACCCTGCACCGCGAGACACGCTGACTCTCGGCTTCGAGCTACTGACCGCGCCGTCCGGATCTGCTCCGGGCGGCGCGGTTTAGTCTGTGGGGCATGCCCCTGGACCAGTCATTTGTCGGCCGTACGTATCCGCCGACCGAGCCCTACCTCGTCGGCCGAGAGAAGATCCGGGAGTTCGCCCGGGCCATCGGCGCCACCGAGGCCGAATATCACGACCCCGAGGCCGCCCGGGCCCGCGGTTATGCCGACGTGGTCGCCCCGCCGACCTTCCCGGTGATCGTGACGATGGGCTCGAGCAAGCAGTTCATCGAGGACCCCGAGCTGGGCATGGACTACAGCCGCGTGGTGCACGGCGACCAGAAGTTCGCGTACGCCCGTCCGGTCGTCGCCGGCGACACCCTGGTCTGCCACAACAAGATCGAAGAGATCACCACCCGGGGTGGCCACGACTTCCTGACCACCCGCACCGACGTGACCACCGAGTCCGGCGAGCCGGTGCTCACCGCCTGGTCCAAGCTGGTGCAGCGGGGAGACGACAAGTGAGCGACCGGTTGGAACCGCAGACCTTCCGGGTCACCCGGGCCGACCTGGTGCGCTACGCCGGCGCGTCGGGCGACTTCAACCCGATCCACTGGAGCGAGCGCTTCGCCACCGGTGTCGGCCTGCCCGGCGTGATCGCCCACGGCATGTTCACGATGGCGCTGGTCGGCCGGGCGGTGACCACCTGGGCCGGCGCGGCCGACGCGGTGGTCGAGTTCAGTGTCCGGTTCAGCCGTCCGGTGCCGGTGCCCGACACCGACGAGGGTACCGAGGTGGTCGTGTCGGCCACGGTCAAGGACACGACCGATGAGGGGCACCTCAGGCTGGCCCTGACCGCCACCTGCCAGGGGGAAAAGGTTCTCTCGCTGGCCCAGGCAGTCATCCGTAAATGAGTCCAGTGACGCCACGGTGACCCGGGTTGGGCGATCCGGGTGTGAACCCGTACACTGGTGCGCCGTGGGGCAGTGACCCACTCGACGACGCATGTCGCCGAGCGGGAAAGGTGCCTCGCACAGGGGTGTAGCTCAATTGGCAGAGCAGCGGTCTCCAAAACCGCAGGCTGCAGGTTCAAGTCCTGTCACCCCTGCGCAACCTCCTAGACGTGCCCGCCCGGTGCGCGGTCCGCACGACCCGGCGCCGGTCGAGCGCTGACGGGACCCCCATCATCACGATGACGGAAGTAGGGCGCTATGGCCGAGAGGGACCGACCCGGTGACGCCGGTGACCCGGCTGACGAGGTCTACGACGCCGACGCTGTCGCCGATGATGAGGTGGCGGACGACGAGGTCGAGGACGACGAGCCGGTAGGCCGTGGTGGCACCGCGGTCAAGGAGCGCACCAAGGGCTCCGGCCAGCCGAAGGCGAAGAAGGAGGTCCGCCGCGCCGGCCTGTTCGGCCTCATCGGCGGTTTCTTCCGTGAGGTCGTCAGCGAACTGCGTAAGGTCATCTGGCCGACCCGCAAGGAGCTGATCACCTACACGACCATCGTGATCGGCTTCGTGACGGTCATGACGGCCATTGTGGGCCTGTTGGACTACGGGTTCGGCAAGGGCATCCTCTGGGCGTTCGGCGGCTGATCGGCCGTCGGGCACGACCCGACCGGCAGCGGTTCGACCGCTGCCGCCCGAGACGAAGAGACATCTGGAAGTGAGCGAGCGTGCCTGAGTACGACGACGAGACCGCGACGGTCGCCGACGAGGAGTCGGTGGAGACCGCGGCCGCCGACGAGTCGATCGAGGCCGCCACCGAGGAGCAGACGGCTGCCGTGGCGGTGGTCGCTGACGACGAGGACTACGACCCGGTGCAGGAGCTGCGGCAGAAGCTGCGCTATGCCCCCGGCGACTGGTATGTCGTGCACTCGTACGCGGGCTACGAGAACAAGGTCAAGACCAACCTCGAGACCCGCATCACCAGCCTCGACATGGAGGACTTCATCTTCCAGGTCGAGGTGCCGACCCGCGAAGAGGTCGAGGTCAAGAACGGCAAGCGCAACCAGGTGCAGGCCAAGGTCTTCCCGGGCTACATCCTGGTCCGCATGGACCTGACCCCCGAGTCCTACTCCTGCGTCCGCAACACGCCCGGTGTGACCGGCTTCGTGGGCGCCACCGACCGGGTCGACCGGCCGGCCCCGCTCTCGCTGGACGAGGTCCTCAAGTGGCTCGCCCCGGCGGTCGAGCTGGAGGAGAAGAAGGCGAAGGTCGAGATCAAGGTGCTCGACTTCGAGGTCGGTGACTCGGTCACCGTCACCGACGGTGCCTTCGCCTCGCTGCCGGCCTCGATCAGCGAAATTAATGCCGACCAGCAGAAGTTGAAGGTTCTGGTCTCCATCTTCGGCCGTGAGACGCCGGTGGAGCTCAACTTCAACCAGGTCGCCAAGATCTGACCAGTACAGGGTCTGACCAGTACAGGGTCTGATTAGACAAAGCGCAGTCAGTGGGAGGGCCGTGATCCGCGCGGCCCGCCAACAACCACAGGAGTAATGAAATGCAGCACGGCAAGGGCTACCGCAAGGCAGCCGAGCAGATCGACCCCAACAAGCTCTACGACCCCAGCGATGCCATCAAGCTGGCCAAGGAGTCGAACCCGACCAAGTTCGACGCGACCGTCGAGGTCGCGATGCGGCTGGGCGTCGACCCTCGTAAGGCCGACCAGATGGTCCGCGGCGTCGTCAACCTGCCCCACGGCACCGGCAAGACCGCCCGGGTGATCGTGTTCGCGCAGGGTGCGAAGGCCGAAGAGGCTGTCGCGGCCGGCGCCGACGAGGTCGGCACCGACGAGCTCGTCGCCCGCATCCAGGGCGGCTGGCTCGATTTCGACGCCGCGATCGCCACCCCGGACCAGATGGCCAAGATCGGCCGGATCGCCCGGATCCTCGGCCCGCGTGGCCTCATGCCCAACCCGAAGACCGGCACCGTCACGATGGACGTGACCAAGGCGGTCAACGAGATCAAGGGCGGCAAGATCACCTTCCGGGTGGACAAGCACTCCAACCTTCACTTGATCATCGGCAAGGCCTCGTTCTCCGAGGAGCAGCTGAAGGACAACTACGCCGCCGCCCTCGACGAGGTCCTGCGGGCCAAGCCGTCGGCGGCCAAGGGCAAATACCTCAAGAAGGTCACCTTCAGCACCACGATGGGCCCGGGCGTCCCGGTCGACCCCAACGTGGTGAAGGGCATCCGCGCCGAGGGCGTCGAAGCCTGATCGCAGTCGAAGGCGAGGCCCCCGGGGACAACCCCGGGGGCCTTTCTTGTGGGAGGCTTCCGGTCGTGCGTTTCGAGCAGGTCGCTTTCCGGTACGCGCGTCGCGCCGGCTGGACGCTGCACGAGGTCGATCAGGTCGTCGAGCCGGGCGAGACGGTCGTCGTGCTGGGCCGCAACGGGGCCGGCAAGTCGACCTTGCTCCAGCTGGCGGCGGGCGTGCTGCGGCCGACCCGGGGCACGGTCCGCGGCCGTCCCTCGGTCGTCGGCTGGGTCCCCGAGCGCTTCCCGGCCGACCAGCCGTTCACCGCGGGGGGCTATCTGCACCGGATGGCCGAGGTGCGCGGCCAGGCCGATCCGGCGGTCGTCGACCGCTGGATCGAGCGCCTGTTGCTCTCCGAGCACGCCGGCACCCGCCTGGCCGACCTCTCCAAGGGCACCGCGCAGAAGGTCGGTCTCGCCCAGGCCCTGCTCGTGCGGCCGGAGCTGCTGGTTCTCGACGAGCCCTGGGAGGGTCTCGACGCGGCCGCCCGCACCCTGATCCCCGGCATCGTCGCCGAGGTCACCACGGCCGGCGGCTCGGTGCTGGTCAGCGACCACCGCGGCGAGATCACGACCCTCGCCGGCGCCCGCCACTGGACGGTCGCCGACGGCACGGTCACCGCCGCTCAGGAGGATGCCGAGGCCGGGCGGCACGAGGAGGTCATCGTGCAGGTCGCGGTCCGCCGGGCGGACGCCGACCAAGCGGTGGTCCGGCTGCGTGCCGCGGGTCACCGCGTGGTGGGCGTACGCGAGATGGACGCCCGATGACCGCCCTGACCCGGATGCGCCTGTCCGGTTTCGTCCGCGGTGGCCGCGCGCTCCCGCCCGCTATCGCCGTCCTGGTCGTCCTCGGCGTCATCTACGGCGGTGGGGCCTCTCCGGCCGCGATCGCGTACGGCTATTCCGCCGCCGCCCTCTTCCCCGTCCTGGCGTGGCTCACCAAGATCCTGCTTGACGCCGAGCCCGACACCCAGCGCCGCCTGGCCCGCATCTCCGTCGGCCCGGCCCGCGAGGCCGTGGCCGGCGTGCTGGCCGCGCTCGTGATCTCCCTGATCGTCTGCGCGCTGGCCATGGGCGCCCCGTGGCTGTTCCACGGCATCGACCCGGCGAAGTCCCTGGCCGGCGGCGTCGTTCTCGGCATCCTGGCCCACCTGCTGGCCATCCCGCCCGCGATCGCGCTCGGCGCCCTGGCCAGCCGGGCCGTGACTCGCAACGCTCGCACCGGCGTCGCCATCCTCACCGTCGCCGCCGTCCTGGTGGTGGTCCTGGGCCTGAAGGGCTCATGGGCGCCGTGGCTGGTCCCGCCGGTGATGGCGACCGCCCGGGCCCTCAACGACTCCGGCACCCCTCCGGCCGGCACCCTGACCCGGCTGATCGCGTGGGCCGTGCTCTGGACCGCCGCCGCCTTCACCGGCTACGCCTCTCTCCGCCGCTCCCGCTCCTGATCACCGGCCCGATTTGGCGGTCGCGGCCCCACTGCGTACTCTTATCAGCGAAGTTCCACCCACAGACCGCTGGTTGCCGCAGCTGCCGTCGTGAGACGTTTCGTCAAATGATGGGGCCGTGGCCGAAGGATCCGCTCGATGCGGACGGCCCGCGCAGGGGAGAACGGTTCGTGATCGGGCCCTGCGCCCCATCCGCCCCGTGCGCCCTGCGCCGGGGCGTTTCTCATTCTGCGGCTTCTTCTCCCAGTGGTTCGAGCATTGAGAGAGGAGGGACATGGCGGACAAGCCGGTCCGGGCCGACAAGGCCAGTGCCGTCGCCGAGCTCACGGACAACTTCCGTAACTCGTCGGCCACCGTGTTGACCGAGTACCGCGGTCTCACGGTTGCCCAGCTCACCGAGCTGCGGCGCTCGCTGGGCCAGGAAACCACGTACTCCGTGTCGAAGAACACGCTCGCGAAGCGTGCGGCGACCGACGCGGGCATCGAGGGCCTTGACACGCTGTTCACCGGTCCTACCGCGCTCGCTTTCGTCAGCGGTGACCCGGTCGAGGCGGCCAAGAGCCTGCGGGCTTTCGCCAAGGCCCACCCCGTCCTGGTCATCAAGGGCGGCGTATTCGAGGGCAAGGCGCTCACCGCCGACGAGGTCAACAAGCTCGCCGACCTCGAGTCCCGTGAGGTGCTGCTGGCCAAGCTGGCCGGCGCCATGAAGGGCAACCTGAGCAAGGCCGCGGCCACGTTCCAGGCTCCGCTTTCCCAGGCCGTACGCCTGGTGGACGCCCTGCGTGCCGAGCGCGAGAAGGACGGTTCCGCCGAGGCCGCCTGACGGCCCCGCGAACCGAGCAACGTCTAAATCAGAAGCTAGGAAAGGTTGCCAGACATGGCGAAGCTCAGCACCGACGAGCTGCTCGACGCGTTCAAGGAAATGACGCTGATCGAGCTGTCGGAGTTCGTGAAGCAGTTCGAGGACGTCTTCGACGTCCAGGCCGCCGCTCCGGTCGCGGTTGCCGCCGCCGGTAGCGCGGCGCCGGCCGCCGAGGCCGCGGTCGAGCAGGATTCCTTCGACGTCGTTCTCGACGGCGACGGTGGCAAGAAGATCCAGGTCATCAAGGTCGTGCGTGAGCTGACCGGCCTGGGCCTCAAGGAGGCCAAGGACGCCGTTGAGGCCGCCCCCAAGGCGATCCTCGAGGGTGTCAACAAGGAGAAGGCCGAGGCTGCCAAGGCCAAGCTCGAGGCCGAGGGCGCCAAGGTCACCCTCAAGTGATCTAAAGCTCCGGTGCTTTCTCTTGCCGCCGGCGGCGACCTGTGTGACCGGGTCGCCGCCGGCGGTGTTTTACGCGTGAAATCGCTGGTGACGGCACACTTCGCGAGTGTCGGGCAGCCGACCGCCAAAGCCGGTCCAACCGGACATTGTCTGGAGTATGGTCGCTAGGACGTGCCTGGCGGGCGATGGTCGAGGTTCGACCCGCGCTGCAGCCCTTGACTGTGTGTCCGCTGACAGGCACGCTGACAACAGCAAGTTTCCGCGCTTGCGACAGCCGCCCTGGGGGCAACCGGATTCGTCCGGCCCTCTCAGATCGGCACCCGAGGGAGTTGAGCCGCGTTCGAGCGGCCCTGGCACGAGGCACTGACCCTGGA
Source organism: Actinoplanes sp. NPDC051411 (assembly GCF_040682075.1). Classification (NCBI taxonomy): domain Bacteria; kingdom Bacillati; phylum Actinomycetota; class Actinomycetes; order Micromonosporales; family Micromonosporaceae; genus Actinoplanes; species Actinoplanes sp. NPDC051411. The sequence goes on from NZ_JBFBAD010000023.1 coordinate 91,243, forward strand.
AGCGCAGGTCAGAGGCCGCCGGGGCGTGTTCCGCAGGCCCCCTCCGGTGTGGGCTGGACAGCGGTTAGCCGAGCGGCTACACTGCTAGTTTGCGCTGCCTTCTGTCTTGAGCCCTGCCGGAACATCCGCATGGATGATTTCTGGGGGGTTCATTGGAGTGCACGCAGACAGTTGCATACCGCAGCTGCAGCCGCATCAGCAGCACCGGTCCTCGGAAGGACGCATCTTGGCAGCTTCCCGCCCTGCGAAGACCAGCCGTACGTCGAGCGCTTACGCACCCCGCCGTGTCTCTTTCGGCAGGATCACCGAGCAACTTGAGGTCCCCAACCTCCTCGCCCTCCAGACGGATTCCTTCGACTGGCTGGTGGGAAACGAGGCTTGGCAGGCCCGGTCGACGGACGACCCGCACGCCCACTCGGGCCTCGCAGAGATCCTCGAAGAGATCAGTCCCATTGAGGACTTCTCCGGCACAATGTCGCTGTCTTTCTCGTCTCCTCGATTCGACGAGGTCAAGGCCTCGATCGAGGAGTGCAAAGAGAAGGACCTGACCTACTGCGCACCGCTGTTCGTGACCGCGGAGTTCACCAACAACACGACCGGCGAGATCAAGAGCCAGACCGTGTTCATGGGTGACTTCCCGATGATGACCCCCAAGGGGACGTTCGTCATCAACGGCACCGAGCGCGTCGTGGTGAGTCAGCTCGTCCGCTCGCCGGGCGTGTACTTCACCAAGGAGCCGGACAAGACCTCCGACCGCGACCTCTCCAGCGTCAAGGTCATCCCCAGCCGGGGTGCCTGGCTGGAGTTCGACATCGACAAGCGCGACACCGTGGGCGTCCGGATCGACCGCAAGCGCCGGCAGGCCGTGACGGTCCTGCTGAAGGCGATCGGCTGGTCGGCCGACCAGATCCGTGAGCGGTTCGGCTGGTCCGAGCTGCTCATGACGACCCTCGAGAAGGACCACATCGCCGGGCAGGACGAGGCCCTGCTCGACATTTACCGCAAGCTCCGTCCGGGGGAGCCCCCGACCCGGGAGAACGCGCAGACCCTGCTCGACAACCTCTTCTTCAACCCGAAGAGGTACGACGTCGCCAAGGTCGGCCGTTACAAGTTCAACAAGAAGCTCGACATCGACGTCCCGATCGTCCGGGGCACGCTGACCGAGGAAGACGTCGTCAAGACCGTGGACTACCTCTGCCGGCTGCACGCCGGTGAGGAGGGCTACGAGGCCGACGACATCGACCACTTCGGCAACCGTCGCCTGCGTACCGTCGGCGAGCTCATCCAGAACCAGGTCCGCGTGGGCCTGTCCCGGATGGAGCGCGTCGTGCGCGAGCGCATGACGACCCAGGACGTCGAGGCGATCACGCCGCAGACCCTGATCAACATCCGTCCCGTGGTGGCGGCGATCAAGGAGTTCTTCGGCACGTCGCAGCTGTCGCAGTTCATGGACCAGACCAACCCGCTGGCGGGCCTGACCCACCGGCGCCGGCTGAGCGCGCTCGGCCCGGGTGGTCTGTCGCGTGAGCGGGCCGGCTTCGAGGTCCGCGACGTGCACCCGTCCCACTACGGCCGGATGTGCCCGATCGAGACGCCCGAGGGGCCGAACATCGGCCTGATCGGCGCGCTCTCGACGTTCGCGCGGGTCAACCCGTTCGGCTTCATCGAGACGCCGTACCGGAAGGTGGAGGACGGCCGGGTCACCGACGAGGTCCACTACCTGACCGCCGACGAGGAAGACCGGTACATCAAGGCGCAGGCGAACGCCGTGGTGAGCAGCGACGGCACGTTCGCCGAGGATCGCGTCCTGGTCCGCCGTAAGGGCGGTGAGGTCGACTACGTGCCCGGTGCACAGGTCGACTACATGGACGTGTCGCCGCGGCAGATGACCTCGGTCGCGACCGCGATGATCCCGTTCCTCGAGCACGACGACGCCAACCGCGCCCTCATGGGTGCCAACATGCAGCGCCAGGCGGTGCCGCTGGTCAAGGCCGAGGCCCCGCTGGTCGGTACGGGTATGGAGTACCGTGCCGCGGTCGACGCCGGTGACGTGGTTGTCGCCGAGGTCGGCGGTGTGGTCGAGGATCTGTGCGCCGACTACGTGACGGTCCACCAGGACGACGGTCACCGGCGTACGTACCTGCTGCACAAGTTCCGCCGCTCGAACGCCGGCTCCTGCGTCAACCAGAAGCCGGTCGTCTTCGAGGGTGACCGGGTCGAGGCCGGCCAGGTCATCGCCGACGGTCCGTGCACCGACGAGGGGGAGATGGCCCTCGGCCGTAACCTGCTCGTCGCGTTCATGTGCTGGGAGGGCCACAACTACGAGGACGCGATCATCCTGTCGCAGCGCCTCGTGCAGCAGGACGTCCTCACCTCGATCCACATCGAGGAGCACGAGGTCGACGCCCGGGACACCAAGCTCGGCCCGGAGGAGATCACCCGCGACATCCCCAACGTCTCCGAGGAGATGCTGGCGGATCTCGACGAGCGGGGCATCATCCGGATCGGTGCCGAGGTCGTCCCCGGCGACATCCTGGTCGGCAAGGTCACGCCCAAGGGCGAGACCGAGCTGACCCCCGAGGAGCGGCTGCTGCGCGCGATCTTCGGTGAGAAGGCCCGGGAGGTCCGGGACACCTCGCTGAAGGTGCCGCACGGCGAGACCGGCACGGTCATCGGCGTCCGGACGTTCTCTCGCGAGGACGGCGACGAGCTGCCCCCGGGTGTGAACGAGCTGGTCCGGGTCTACGTCGCCCAGAAGCGCAAGATCCAGGACGGCGACAAGCTCGCCGGCCGGCACGGCAACAAGGGCGTCATCTCGAAGATCCTCCCGGTCGAGGACATGCCGTTCCTCGAGGACGGCACCCCGGTCGACATCGTGCTGAACCCGCTCGGTGTGCCCTCGCGTATGAACATCGGTCAGGTCCTGGAGACCCACCTCGGGTGGATTGCCAAGACCGGCTGGTCGATCGAGGGCGACGACACCGAGTGGAAGCGGCAGCTGCGCGCGATCGAGGCGCACGAGTCGGTCAAGGACTCGAACGTCGCGACTCCCGTCTTCGACGGTGCGCGCGAGGAGGAGATCAAGGGCCTGCTCGAGTCGACGCTGGTCAACCGCGACGGTAAGCGGCTGGTCAACGGTGCCGGCAAGGCGCAGCTGTTCGACGGTCGTTCCGGCGAGCCGCTGCCCGACCCGATCTCGGTCGGCTACGTCTACATCCTCAAGTTGAACCACCTGGTCGACGACAAGATCCACGCACGGTCGACCGGCCCGTACTCGATGATCACGCAGCAGCCGCTCGGTGGTAAGGCCCAGTTCGGTGGCCAGCGGTTCGGCGAGATGGAGTGCTGGGCGATGCAGGCCTACGGCGCGGCGTACGCGTTGCAGGAGCTGCTCACCATCAAGTCCGACGACGTGCTCGGCCGCGTGAAGGTCTACGAGGCCATCGTCAAGGGCGAGAACATCCCGGAGCCGGGCATCCCCGAGTCCTTCAAGGTGCTGCTCAAGGAGCTGCAGTCGCTGTGCCTCAACGTCGAGGTGCTGTCCAGCGACGGCGTGGCCCTGGAGATGCGCGAGACGGACGACGAGGTCTTCCGGGCCGCGGAAGAACTCGGCATCGACCTGTCCCGGCGTCCGAACGAGGGCGTCAGCAGCGTCGAAGAGATCTGACGGAGTGCGGTCCCCGGTGATGCCGGGGGCCGCCCCGCCGGCCTGGAATTTATCCGAGCAACGAAACACGAGGGATAGTCCAAGTGCTCGACGTCAACTTCTTCGACGAGTTGCGCATCGGCCTTGCCACTGCTGACGACATCCGCCAGTGGTCGCACGGCGAGGTCAAGAAGCCCGAGACGATCAACTACCGCACGCTCAAGCCCGAGAAGGACGGACTCTTCTGCGAGAAGATCTTCGGTCCGCAGCGGGACTGGGAGTGCTACTGCGGTAAGTACAAGCGGGTCCGGTTTAAGGGCATCATCTGCGAGCGCTGTGGCGTCGAGGTGACCCGGTCCAAGGTTCGCCGTGAGCGCATGGGCCACATCGAGCTGGCCGCGTCGGTGACGCACATCTGGTACTTCAAGGGTGTGCCGAGCCGGCTGGGCTACCTGCTCGACCTGGCGCCGAAGGACCTCGAGAAGATCATCTACTTCGCCTCGTACGTGGTCACGAGCGTGGACGCCGAAGCGCGTCACCGTGACATGTCCACGATCGAGAACGAGATCTTCGCTGAGAAGCGGCAGTCGGAGAACGGCCGCGACTCGGAGATCGAGAAGCGCGCGGCCAAGCTCGAGCAGGACCTGGCCGAGCTGGAGGCCGAGGGCGCCAAGGCCGACGTGCGCCGCAAGGTCAAGGAGGCCGGCGAGCGCGAGATGCGCCAGATCCGCGACAAGGCGCAGCGCGAGATCGACCGGCTCGACGAGGTGCTCGACACCTTCCGCAAGCTCGACTCCAAGCAGCTGGTCACCGACGAGCTGCTCTACCGCGAGCTGCGGGACCGCTTCGGTGAGTACTTCACCGGTGGCATGGGCGCCGAGGCGATCAAGGCGCTGCTGCAGAACATGGACCTGGACGCCGAGGCCGAGAACCTGCGGGAGATCATCCGCAGCGGTAAGGGCCAGCGGAAGATCCGTGCGCTCAAGCGCCTCAAGGTCGTCGCCGCGTTCCTGAACACCCGTAACTCGCCGCTCGGCATGGTGCTCGACTGCGTCCCGGTCATCCCGCCAGACCTGCGCCCGATGGTGCAGCTCGACGGTGGCCGCTTCGCGACCAGCGACCTGAACGACCTGTACCGCCGCGTGATCAACCGGAACAACCGGCTCAAGCGCCTGATCGACCTGGGCGCGCCCGAGATCATCGTCAACAACGAGAAGCGGATGCTGCAGGAGGCCGTCGACGCACTGTTCGACAACGGCCGCCGCGGCCGGCCGGTCACCGGCCCGGGTAACCGACCGCTGAAGTCGCTGTCCGACATGCTCAAGGGCAAGCAGGGCCGGTTCCGTCAGAACCTGCTCGGCAAGCGCGTCGACTACTCCGGCCGTTCGGTCATCGTCGTCGGCCCGCGGCTCAAGCTGCACCAGTGCGGTCTGCCCAAGCAGATGGCCCTGGAGCTGTTCAAGCCGTTCGTGATGAAGCGTCTGGTCGACCTGAACCACGCGCAGAACATCAAGTCGGCCAAGCGGATGGTCGAGCGTCAGCGCCCGGTCGTGTGGGACGTCCTCGAAGAGGTCATCAGCGAGCACCCGGTGCTGCTGAACCGCGCGCCGACGCTGCACCGCCTGGGCATCCAGGCCTTCGAGCCGCAGCTGGTCGAGGGCAAGGCGATCCAGATCCACCCGCTCGTCTGTACGGCGTTCAACGCGGACTTCGACGGCGACCAGATGGCGGTGCACGTGCCGCTGTCGGCCGAGGCTCAGGCCGAGGCCCGCATCCTGATGCTCTCGTCGAACAACATCCTCAAGCCGGCCGACGGCAAGCCGGTCACCATGCCGACCCAGGACATGGTCATCGGTCTCTACTACCTGACGCACGAGACCGCTGGTGCCAAGGGTGAGGGCCGGATCTTCAGCTCGGACGCCGAGGCTCGGATGGCGTTCGACAACGGCGAGCTGCACCTGCAGGCGCCGATCCGGATCCGGCTGCGGGAGGTCATCGGTGTCGACAACGGCGCCAAGGCCCCCAAGTGGGAGGCTCCGGAGGACTGGACCGAGGGCGAGCACCTGCTCGTCGACACCACCCTGGGCCGAGTGATCTTCAACGAGACGCTGCCCCCGGGGTACCGGTTCGTCAACTACGAGATCCGTAAGGGTCAGCTGTCGGCGATCGTCAACGACCTCGCCGAGCGCTTCCCCAAGGTGGCCCTCGCGGCGACCCTGGACGCGCTCAAGGAGGCCGGCTTCCACTGGGCCACCTGGTCCGGTGTGACGATCGGCATGGGCGACGTCATCGGTCCTCCGCGCAAGCCGGAGATCCTCGCTCGCTACCAGGTCGAGGCGGACCGCATCGACAAGCAGTACCAGCGTGGTCTGATGACCGCCGAGGAGCGTCGAGGCGAGCTCATCGAGATCTGGACCAAGGCGACGAACGAGATCTCCAAGGAGATGGAGAGCACGCTGCCGCACGAGAACCCGCTCTGGGTAATGATCAACTCGGGCGCTCGCGGTAACCTCCTCCAGCTCCGGCAGATCGCGGCGATCCGTGGTCTGGTGGCCAACCCCAAGGGTGAGATCATCCCGCGGCCGATCACCTCGTCCTACCGCGAGGGTCTGACCGTGCTGGAGTACTTCATCTCCACCCACGGTGCCCGTAAGGGCCTGGCCGACACCGCGCTGCGTACCGCCGACTCGGGTTACCTGACCCGTCGTCTGGTGGACGTGTCGCAGGACGTCATCATCCGCGAGGAGGACTGCGGCACCGACCGCGCGATTCCGATGCAGGTGGGCGAGCGGGAGCCGGACGGCACCCTGGTCGTGCACACGCACGCGGAGACCGGTGTGCACGCCCGCACGCTGGCCGACGACATCAACGACGCCAACGGCAACCTGGTCGTCGCCCGTGGCTCGGACCTCAACTCGATCCTGGTCGAGAAGCTCGTCGCCGCCGGCGTCGAGAACGTCCGGGTACGCAGCGTGCTGACCTGTGAGTCGAAGCTCGGCGTGTGCGCGGCCTGCTACGGCCGTTCGCTGCCGACCGGCAAGGGCGTGGACATCGGTGAGGCGGTCGGCATCATCGCCGCCCAGTCCATCGGTGAGCCGGGTACGCAGCTGACGATGCGTACCTTCCACACCGGTGGTGTCGCGGGTGAGGACATCACCCAGGGTCTGCCGCGTGTGCAGGAGATCTTCGAGGCCCGCGTTCCCAAGGGCAAGGCGCCCATCGCCGACACCCCGGGACGCATCCGCATCGAGGACGGCGAGCGCTCGCGAAAGATCATCGTGGTGCCGGACGACGGCAGCGAGGAGATCGTGTACGACAAGATCTCCAAGCGCGTGAAGCTCCGGGCCCACGACGGCGACCACGTCGGCGTCGGCGAGAAGCTGACCGAGGGCACCATCGACCCGCACGAGCTTCTGCGGATCATGGGTCCGCGGGCGGTCCAGGTCCACCTGACCCAGGAGGTCCAGGAGGTCTACCGCTCGCAGGGTGTGCTCATCCACGACAAGCACATCGAGATCATCATCCGCCAGATGCTGAAGCGGGTGACGGTCATCGACTCGGGCGCGGCGGAGTTCCTGCCGGGCGTGCTGGTCGACCGGGCGCTGTTCGAGTCGGAGAACCGCCGGCTCGTCGGCGAGGGTGGCGAGCCCGCCGCCGGTCGTCCGGTGCTGATGGGTATCACCAAGGCCTCGCTGGCCACCGACTCCTGGCTCTCGGCCGCCTCCTTCCAGGAGACGACCCGGGTGCTGACCGACGCGGCGATCAACTCGCGTAGCGACTCGCTCGTCGGCCTCAAGGAGAACGTGATCATCGGCAAGCTCATCCCGGCCGGTACGGGCATCAGCAAGTACCGCAACATCCGGGTCGAGCCGACCGAGGAGGCCAAGGCCAAGGTCTACTCGATGACCGGTTACCCGGAGACCGACTACGGCTTCGGACCGGCCAGTGGGCAGGCGGTTCCGCTGGACGACTTCGACTTCGGGTCGTACCGCTGATTTTGAACTGCCGCAACCTGGTCGGCATCGGCACGGCGCTGCGCGAGATCCACCGGCCGAGCTCGCAGGAAGCGCTGTACTCCGCGAAATACCGTCTCAAGTG